>JAFLUG010000001.1 GCA_022508885.1 Oscillospiraceae bacterium
AATTGCCCACCGGTCTGACTTTGATGCGCAACGTAGGTCACGAAGCGACCAAAGTGAGCAATCAAAGTCAGGATTTTGAAATTCTATTGAAATAAGGAGATACTTATGGCTAAACTGAAAATTACGGAAACCGTTCTCCGCGACGCGCACCAGAGCCTGATCGCCACGAGAATGTCAATGGACGATATGCGCCCTATCCTGTCCACAATGGATAAGGTGGGATTTTATTCGGCAGAGTGCTGGGGCGGAGCTACGTTTGATTCCTGCATTCGTTTCTTAAACGAAGACCCGTGGGAGCGTCTGAGAATACTCCGCAAGGAAATGCCGAACACCAAGCTTCAGATGCTGTTTCGTGGACAGAATATGCTCGGCTACCGTCACTACGCGGACGACCTGGTAGAGTATTTCGTACAGAAATCTATCGCGAACGGAATCGACATAATCAGAATATTTGACGCGCTCAACGATATCAGAAACCTTGAGACTGCTATAAAGGCGGCCAAAAAGGAGCAGGGACACGCTCAGGTTGCTATTTCGTACACAACGGGCGAGGTGTTCACTCACGAGTATTATGTGGATTACGCAAAGCGCATTGAAAGCGCGGGCGCGGATTCCATCTGCATAAAGGATATGGCGGCGCTGCTTACTCCGTATGAGGCGGGCAGCCTCGTAAAGGATCTGAAGGCCGCTGTAAAGATACCCATTCAGCTTCATACCCATTACACGTCCGGTCTGGCTTCGATGTGCATTATCAAGGCTGTTGAGGCGGGAGTTGACGGTGTGGATACCGCGATGTCGCCGCTGGCTCTCGGAACCTCGCACGCTCCGACCGAGTCGATAGTCGCGGCGTTTATGGGGACGGATTATGATACCGGTATCGACCTTGCCGCGCTCGGCGAAATTCGCGAGTATTTTATGAAACTGCGTAAAAAGTACATTGACAGCGGATTGCTTGACCCGTCGATGCTTGCTACAAATACAAAGGCTCTGCTTTACCAGGTGCCGGGCGGAATGCTCTCCAATCTGCTTTCTCAGCTCAAACAGGCAGGCAAGGCAGACCAGCTCGACGAGGTTTTGGCGGAAGTTCCCAACGTCCGCAAGGATTCGGGCTTCCCGCCGCTTGTTACGCCTACCTCGCAGATCGTCGGAACACAGGCTGTGTTCAATATAATCACGGGCGAGCGCTACAAGACCGTAACAAAGGAATTCAAGGGAATGGTAAAGGGCGAATACGGTAAAACGCCCGTTGAGATAGACCCCGAGTTCAGAAAGAAGATAATCGGCGCGGAAGAGCCTATCGACTGCCGTCCCGCGGATTTGCTCAAGCCTGAGTTTGAGGCAATGAAGGAAGAAGCTAAGGAGTGGTGCGACGGGTCGTCGGTTGAGGATATCCTCACCTACGCGATGTTCCCGAAGGTTGCACCCAAGTTCTTCGAGAACCGCCGCGACAAGCAGCTCGGAATCGACGCTGACCACGCGGACAAGACCAACAAAATTCACCCCGTATAAAGATTTAAGAACAACGGATTTCGGAAGCGGCTTGCTTCCGAAATCTTTTTGTATATCCAAATTTCCGCAGTTTAACCAAATATTTACGCATTTTTCTTAAAATCGTCAGTTTGCACAAAAGAAAAGTTACAAATCAGTTACATTTGACGTTTGATTTTGATGAAATTTTAAGTAAAAAGTGAAAGTTTTGTGAAAATGCGATAAAAATACGCTTTTAAATGCTTGAACATGCAAAAGCATAATTTAAGTTATTAAGTAAAAAATATAGCAAAATCAACAATAATGATTTTTTGAAAACGTTTTCGGCTGTGCAAAGGAAAAAATTTGCAAAAAAACACTTGCAAATCTAAATAAAATATGTTAAACTAACAATGTAAACGAGCGTTTAATTAAGTATTAAAGTTAGGCTCGGATCGCCCACGGCGCGCTCATTCGGAACGCGCGGCGAGGCTACAACATTTAGGAGGAAAAACCAATGAAGAAAAGAATATTTGCAGGAGTTATGGCTTCTGCGGCTGCTTTGACAGCAGTTTCCCTCACCGGCTGCGACAGCGCGGCTTCGCCTGAGGAAACACTCACCATTATGTCTTGGTCCGGTAACTCGGACACTCAGGTAATGATTGACTTTTTCTGCGAGCAGACAGGTACTGATAAGTCACTCGTTAAGTGGGCTCAGGTAGGTACCGACGGCGCAGGTGCGCGTGATGGCTACGGCACATACCTCGACGGCTCTCAGGACGGCGACATCATCATCTGCGACGCTGAGTGGGCTCCCAACTATATCAACTCCAACTACACCGTTGATCTTTCCGAGATCGGCATTTCCAAGGGCAACTACCCCAACGCTTACGCTTATACTCTTGCTCTCGGCACAAGCGATGACGGCAAGTTCAAGGGCGCTACCTTCCAGGCTACTCCCGGCGGATTTGTTTACAATGTAAAGACCGCTGAAGAGAAGCTCGGCGTTAAGTCCGCAGCTGAGATGCAGGCTATGGTTTCCGACTGGAACAAGTTTGAAGAGACTGCCGCTACTCTCGCTGCTCAGGGCGTTGCTATCTGCGCTACAGAGGGCGGTCTCTGGCAGATCATGCAGTGCCAGAGAGATTCTCAGTGGGTTGTTGATGGCAAGCTCGTAGTTGACTCCTTCGCTACCGACTTTATCCAGAAGGCTAAGGATTATGTTGATAAGGGCTATCTCACCAAGGAAGAGCAGTGGACTGACGCTTGGTATGCTACCATTCAGAACGGTCAGGCTCTCGGCGACTTCGCGCCTACTTGGGGTCTTACAAACGTTGGCGGCGGTTCTATCGCTGAGAACTTCGCAGGCGGTAAGGACGTTGAGGGTACGCTCGGCTTCTGCGCAGGTCCTGCTGCATGGTTCTGGGGTGGCTCTTATATGTGCGTAACCAACAAGTGCAACACCAACGACCTCGCTAAGCTCTGGATGGAGACCTTCACCATCAACGCTGACTCCATGGAAGCTTATGCAAGAAAGACCGGCGACTTCGTAAACCACCAGACTGTTATGGAGAAGCTTTCTAAGGATACAAGCCTTACAAACAAGCTCTTCCAGGGCGGCGCTCACCAGTTCCCCGTTCTCTTCAGCAGCGCTTCCAATATCAACCTTTCTGCTACAAAGTATGACTCTGTAATCAAGAACGCGTTCAACCAGGCTGTTCAGGGCTACGCTATCAAGGGCGAGACCTCCAGTGTAGAAGCTGCTGTTGAGGCGTTTAAGAACGAGGTTGGTAAGACCTACGCTGACATCGTTTGATTGTCTGCTTAGGCTGACCTGAAAAAATAGGTTTTTGCAATATACGCTTGCGGGAGAGATCCCGCAGGCAGTATATTGATTTTTTTAACAAAAAAATATATACCAAAAAAAATTAACAGAAGGGGTGTTTTTATGGCAAATGCGACGACAAAGCCGCGCAAGATGATAAGCTATGCCAAATACGGGTATATCTTCATCGCGCCGTTCTTTATCATTTACGCATTGTTTATGTTTTATCCTTTGATAAACACCGTCAGACTAAGCTTTTTCGGAAACGCCGGAAACGAAGCCGCAAACCTCGATACGTTTGTCGGTCTTCAGAACTACCAGTACATCCTGTTCGGCGGAGATTCTGTCTTTGCACAGCAGAATCATGAAACGTTTTTAACGTCGTTTGGAAACACGCTTATCCTCTGGGTAGGAAACTTCGTTGTTCAGATAGTGCTTTCGCTGTTGTTGGCGGTATGGTTTTCGGATGTGAGAATTAAAACTCCCGGCACGGGCTTTTTCAAGGTAATTATGTACCTGCCTAATATCATCATGGCGGCGTCCGTTGCGGGTATCTTCCTCATGATATTCAACGACAGCCAGTACGGCGCGATAAACTCTATCCTTTTAAACGCCGGACTTATCCAGGAGCCGATACTGTTTGTATCGGATGTGTGGTCTTCGCGAATAATCGTAATGCTTATTCAGACGTGGATGTGGTTTGGAAACACGATGCTGCTGCTTATGTCGGGTATCTTCGGCATAGACCCCTCTATCTACGAGGCGGCGGCTATCGACGGCTCGAGCGGACCGAACACGTTTTTCAGAATAACCCTTCCCATACTTAAGCCCATCTTCTTCTACGTTGTAATTACGTCGCTCATCGGCGGTCTGCAGATGTTCGATATTCCGTACATGCTGCACAACGGAAACGCGCTGAATGTAAACAACTCGCTGAGAACCGTAGCGGTATTCGTTTACGAGAAGTTTACCATCGGCGGTATAAAGAACTACGGACTTTCCGCGGCGGCTTCGGTTATACTGTTTATAATCACGGTCGTTCTCGGTATGCTTATCAACAAGTTCAATACCGATTCTACCGCGCCGAAGAAGAAACGTAAAAAAGGTTGAAAGGAGTGAGGTATTATGGCAGATTCTTACAATCAGTCGAATAAGGCGTACAGAAGAAGCCTGATGACCCACTCTATCATCAGACTTATAGTATGCATTCTTCTTACGATAATTTGCTTGTTCCCGCTTTATGTTATCATAAGCAACGCCACGAGAGGACACGATGAGATCATCAACGGCGGTATCGCGTTCTTTGGCGGCAGCCTTATCAAGAATATCGAGACGATAAACGACCCGTCTATCTTCGCGGGCTTCTTCGTAAACCAGTTCAGACTCTGGGACGGTTACAGAAACAGCCTGATCGTAGCCGGTCTGTCGACGATTTTCACGGTGTTCTTTTCGGGTATGACCGCATACGGACTTGTAGTTTATGACTTTAAAGGAAAAGGCTTTTTCACAAACTTTATTCTCGCGGTCATGATGGTTCCTATGCAGGTCGTTTCTACAGGTTTCCTGCAGTTCATGTTCCAGTTGAACCTCGTCGGCGGTCCTTCGGCGTACATCGCGCTTATTCTTCCGTCGATAGCGGCTCCCGCTGTTGTATTCTATATGCTTCAGTACATGAGAAGCTCGTTCCC
Source organism: Oscillospiraceae bacterium (assembly GCA_022508885.1). Classification (GTDB taxonomy): domain Bacteria; phylum Bacillota; class Clostridia; order Oscillospirales; family Ruminococcaceae; genus CAG-115. The sequence continues at coordinate 4,981 of JAFLUG010000001.1, forward strand.
GCTCGAGATCGTTGAGGCGGCTCGTATCGACGGCTGTGGAGAGTTCAGAACGTTTATGCAGATAGCGCTTCCGATATTCAAGCCCGCGTTTGCTGTACAGGCTATCTTCGCTTTCGTTACAAGCTGGAACAACTACTATACGCCTTCGATGCTGCTCGGCTCTGCCGAAAGCAGTCTCAAGACCATTCCGATGATGGTTCAGGCAGTGCTGCTGGCTGATAAGCTCAGCGACAACGGCGCGAAGTATCTCGTAATCACGCTCTCCATCCTGCCGGTTATCATTATTTATCTGGTACTTTCGAAGTTTATCGTAAAGGGTGTTGCTCTCGGAGCGGTCAAGGGATAATTCATCTGACCCCTAAGTTAAATAACAAATTAAGGACCGACGTCAGCAATGGCGTCGGTTCAGACTGTATATAAAGCCCCATCTGTGTCGTCATCGCCGCTGCGGCAGGCACAAAGCCTAGCCGCAGCGGCGCTTCCTAGCATCTGGGACTTTCTCTACAGTCTGGAATTGAACTTTTTTACAAGCTGAACCAATGTCAGTAATGGTATAGTGACATTACAAAAGGTAATTTAAAAGTTGTATTTAACAATTTGTAGTTAATTGAGATAACAAAATCGGGCTGCGGAATGACAGCCCGAAACCTTTATGTAATTACTTGAAGTATCTGTTAAGCAGACCCTCGAAAGCCTTTCCGTGACGCGCCTCGTCCTTTGCCATCTCGTGAACGGTGTCGTGGATAGCGTCAAGATTGAGCTCCTTTGCCTTCTTCGCAAGGTCAAGCTTTCCTTGAGTTGCGCCGTGCTCAGCGTCAACGCGCTTTTTGAGGTTCTCCTTTGTAGAAGCGGAAACAACCTCGCCGAGCATCTCCGCAAACTTCGCAGCGTGCTCTGCTTCTTCCCACGCAGCCTTTTCATAGTAAAGTCCAACCTCCGGATAGCCCTCTCTGTGAGCGGCTCTTGCCATAGCGAGGTACATACCTACCTCTGTGCATTCGCCCATGAAGTTAGCGCGGAGACCTTCTACGATCTCAGCGGGAACACCGTCGATAATTCCGATCTCGTGCTCGCAAGCGAAAACAAGCTTCTCTCCTTCCTCCACAGCCTTAAACTTGCTTCCGGGAACGCCGCACTGGGGGCACTTTTCGGGTGCGGAATCGCCGATATGAACGTATCCGCATACAGGACAAACATATTTCATAGTAAAAACCTCCTGAAATTTAAAATTTTAACAATATAATTCTATCACACTAACCTCAATTTGTCAAGAGCCTTTCAGTCAGTTGAAAGTGAAATTTAGCCGACTTATGGTTTTTACTTCAATTAAATCAATGCGTTTTCCGAGCAAATTATTTTTTACTATCAACTGTCAATTTCAAAAAAGCTATTGATTTTTTCTGAATATTGTGGTACAATTACATAATATAACTATGTATATTGTGGAATGTAAAACATAGGGGAAGTGATTCGGGTAATGTTTAAGTTTGACGCGTCCAAACTGTCGGTTGATAATAAATTCAAAATTATTTGTGTCAGCTGCGTGTTGATGCATCTTACATATCTGATAGAGTTTTTCCTTTTCGGCTTTTATTTAATGGGGTACTTCAATATATTCAGCATAGCCTTTTATGTCATCTGCTCGTTGGATTGTCAGAGGGGAACAGTCGGAAAGCACGCGAATAAATGGATAAACGCTATTTTTGTGGAAATAATAGCTCATGCTTTTTTGTGTACGGTTATTCAGGGAATTGAGATCGGCTTTTTTGTAAACTTCCTGCTGATAATTCCCGTGGCGTCATATTGCCTGTTTTTCTATGAGGACAGAAACAGGTTTTTCAAAAGGCTGATTATGTTTTCGATCATTGCGGCGGCTGTTCTTACCGCAAGCGTAGTGTTTACATATAATTATGTTTCGGTTTACCATCTGCTTGGTGTTCATGAGGTAGACGATTTTGAAACCGGAGTGATGAGAACCGTAAACATCTTCTACGCAATGGCGGCGCTGTGCGCTTTTTCCCTGATGTTTTTCGTAGAAGTATTCGCGCTTATCCGACAGCTTAATGAAAAGAATGATGAGCTGATATACATAGCCGAGCATGACTCGCTTACGGGTCTTTTCAATCGCCATGCTTTATGGAGCTATTTTGACAGTCTCTCGAAAAAAGAGGAGAGCTTCTGCGTTATTTTAGGAGATATCGATGACTTTAAAAAGGTCAACGACACATACGGACACGACTGCGGAGATGTAGTTCTGAAAAATGTTGCTAAGATAATTCTCGATGAGGTTGGCGAGGGCGATCTGGCGGTTCGCTGGGGCGGAGAAGAAATGCTCATGATTTTGCTCGGCGACAGAAGCGAGTGCCTGTCCCGTGCTGAAAGAGTAAGAACACGGATAAACGAGCTGAAGATCGTTCACGAGGGTGAAAACGTAAAGGTCAGCATGACGCTTGGACTGGTAGACCATACCGAGCTTGAAAATCACATGGAAACAGGAAAAGCGGTTCATTCCTCTACATATATGGATTCGCTTATCTCAATCGCCGACAAGCGTCTTTACGACGGTAAAAACAGCGGCAAAAACAAGGTTGTCGCATAAATTTACCTTCGGAATGCCTGTACAAAATTTTCAATGAAAATTGTATAATTTGCCGATTGACTTATACAAGATATTGTGTTATACTTTAAGTGCGCCCAAAATATTGGGAAACAAAAATAATAGTTGCCCAAAATATTGAGCGGAAAATATAACCGAAATTTTGAATAAGGGGAATGAAAAATATGATCGACATTAACGTAATCGGCGGAAAGCTTTCAGAGGCAGAGGTTCAGTATTATATCAGCGAGGCGGAGGAAAAATATCCCGAAAAGAATCTGCGCGCGATAGAGCTTGAGGTTGATGGAAATTATGTAAACGCAAAGTACAGCTTTGCGGACGTTCCCTTTCAGCGTATCCGCAGAATAACGGGATATCTTGTAGGTACTCTCGACCGCTTTAACAACGCCAAGCGCGCCGAGGAAAGATCGCGCGTAAAGCACGAGGTTATGTGAAGATTTCACACTTGATCAGAATTTTAGATCAGAATTTATATTATTTACTGAGGGGAAACTTTCTGTAGAAAGTTTCCCCTCAGACTCCTCTTCAAAGACTTTTTGTATGTTCTGCAAACGTATTAAATTCTGATTATTTGTCAGTTTGTTATTTCAACTCGTTTTTTAACTCATCGTAAAGCGTGCTAAAAACAGACATCATCTCCTTGTCCTCATCACTTAGAAAATTATTTTCATATGAAAAAAATTCATTATATGTAATATAATATGCTGTCACTGACGGATAGGGATTAAGGACTTCATTCATGCTCTTTCCAAGCAGACCGTTTTCTTTTACACGACCTGAGTTTGCCAGAAAGAACGCGTCATAATCCTTTACACCGTCGATCTCCAGTATAAATTTCATAAGCTTGTTTTCTTTGGTGAAATAAAATGAATAAACATACGCTTCTTCTTCGTTTTCCGGAATTACAACATTAAACACTTCAAGAATTCTGTTTTCCTGTTCCTCAGTGAATCCGACAAGCATTTTATCTTTGTCCCTGCTTGAAAAATGATGTTTATGATTATCATGCATATCCACAGAACAGCCGGCAACACTAAACAATAAAGCGCACAGAATAAAGCATATTAACAAATAGCTTATAAACTTTACAGCGTTATCGGTTTTTCCGCTATTCAATATGTTACCCTTTCTCACCGCGCGACTGCCTTATCATATCCTCTACTACGATATCGTATATCTCGCCGAGGGTCGCGCAGTATTCAAGGATTTTCCACGGTTCGTTTGTGTGGAAATGCAGCTTTGCCGTGTCCTCATCGGCAATAACAAGCAGGCTGTCACCGACAAAGTGCTCTCGGATATATTCGTCAAGCTCGTCCTCGTCGATGTCCTTTGCGTCGATAAGAAGCTGTGTGTCGTATCTGAACTCGATTTCCTCTTCCATGATATTATCCTCCGTATAAAAGTTTTATCTGCTTGCAAGATTTTATCTGAGGGAAACTTTCTGTAGAAAGTTTCCCTCAGACTCCCTTCAAAGACTTTTTGTACGCTATGCTTTACGTTTTTACTTATTCCATTTCATTGAAATATCAAACGCCGTAACACTGTGTGTTAGCGCTCCAAGGCTGATTATATCCACTCCCGTTTCCGCAACAGCGCGGATATTTTCAAGCGTTACATTTCCCGATGCCTCAGTCTTGGCACGTCCGTTTATCAGCTTTACGGCTTCACTCATCTGCTCAGCGGTCATATTATCGAGCATTATTACATTTACGCCGCATTCGAGAGCTTCCTTTACCTCGTCAAGATCGCGCGTCTCAACCTCTATCTGAAGCATATGTCCCGCCTTTTTCCTCAGTGCCTCGACCGCGGGCTTTATTCCGCCGTAAGCGTCGATGTGGTTGTCCTTCAGCATTGCCGCGTCGGTGAGGTTATAGCGGTGATTTCTTCCGCCGCCGACAGTAACGGCATACTTCTGGAGCGCGCGAATCCCCGGGAGCGTCTTGCGCGTATCGGTGATAGAAGCGTTTGTGCCCGAAACCGCTTGTACACATTTGTCTGTGTAGGTCGCTATTCCGCTCATGTGCTGTAAAATATTGAGCGAAGTTCTCTCGGCTTTAAGCATGAGGCGGGTGTGACCGCTGAAATTGGCAATGATATCGCCCTTCTTGACCCTGTTGCCATCCTTTTTGAAAAGCTCTATCTTCATTTCGGGGTCTAAGAGAGTAAACACCCTCAGCGCTATCTCAATTCCCGCAAGCACTCCGTCAGCCTTTGCCATAAAATACGCGCTTGAGGTCGAATTTTCATCTATCAGTAAATCAGCCGTGCTGTCGATGTAATTTATATCTTCGGACAACGCGGTTTTAATCAGATCATCAATATAAAACGGAAGTAAGATCATATTTATGCATTCCTTTCGGTATTTTTATCAGTCAATATTTCAGTAAGTATAATAAATGCCACGTCAGCAAGCGAGCTTGTTTCGGTATAATCCGTATTGATCTCATATTTTCCGTTTTCAAGCTCGGCTCGTAGCTCGTTTATTCTTTTAAGACCCTTTTCGGCTTCGGGATAGTCGGGATAAACAAAATAGGAACGCTGCATTATAGCCCGAATTTCCTTCTGAATTTCGTTCTTATTTGAAAGCGGTTTTCCGTCAGGCAACGGCATATTATATTCAATTTCGTTAATATCGCCTGAAATATTACCGGATGTATATTTTTTGTTTATGTCCTCCGCGATAAGCCGTGAGAAAACCAGCGCCTCAAGCAGAGAGTTTGACGCGAGACGGTTTTTTCCGTGAACTCCCGTATGCGAGCATTCTCCCGCCGCGTACAGCCTCTCAATATTTGTTTCTCCCTTTCCGTCTACGTTTATACCGCCCATAAGATAGTGCTGGCAGGGATAGATCGGGATAGGCTCTTTGGTCATATCATATCCCTTTTCAAGTACGTTTTCGTAGATCATCGGAAAATGATTTTTTATAAAATCCGCGTCCTTATACGAAATATCAAGCCAGAACTCGTCCGAGCCTGTTTTCTTCTGCTCCTCCATGATGCATTTTGAAACAACGTCGCGTGGAGCTAATTCCTTGCGCTCGGGCTCATATTCGGGCATAAAGCGCTCTTTGTTGCAGTTGAGCAGATAAGCGCCCTCTCCTCGTACCGCTTCGGATATCAGAAAGCACTCTTGGTTTTTCCTGTCAGCAAAGGCTGTCGGGTGAAACTGAACATAGCTTAAATGCTCGATCTTTGCGCCGAGCTTATAAGCGATAGCAATTCCGTCGCCTGTCGCGATAGCGGAGTTTGTGGTGTAATTGTAGACCCGCCCTATGCCGCCCGTCGCCATTATGACATAATCGGCGCAGTAATATTCGTGGCCGTTTTCGTCAACAACATCCGCGTAAAACCCTTCGTTATCCTTTTCAAGTCTGCACAACACCGAGTTGTTTATGACCGTGACATTTTTCAGCTTTTCTACTTGTTCAATAAGAGCAGTCTCGATTTCCTTTCCCGTCGTGTCCTTGTGGTGGGCAATTCTTCTGCGGGAATGTCCGCCTTCAAGCGTAAGCGCCAGAGTTCCGTCCTCATTCCGGTCAAAATTCACGTCGTATTTTTCGACCAGCCTTTCCACATCGCGCGGGCCCTGTTCAACAAGTATCCTTACATTGTCAAGATTGTTCTTATATTGTCCCGCGATAAGAGTATCCTTTATGTGAAGCTCAAAATCGTCGTTGTCGCTGTCCATGACCGCCGCGACTCCGCCCTGAGCCAGCGCCGAATTGCACAGCTCAAGCTCCTTTTTTGACAGCATAAGCACGTTTAGCTTCGGGTCGAGATTGAGAGCGGCGTAGATGCCCGATATTCCTGTTCCGACTATCAGAACATCAAATTTTCTGAATTTCATATAAATTCCTTTCCAAGGCGAGCCGCCTTTGGCAATACATCTCATACGCGGTATGTTGTCAAAGGTCGTTGCTCGAATGATGCGATACTTCTATACTGCACGTTCACCGAGGCGAGCCGCTTGCAGACGGGCATAAGCTGCCTCCAAGCTTCCGTCCTTTGGCAATACGTTCCACACGCAGAACGTTACCAAGCGCTGTTGCTCGAATTATGCGATACTTCTGTATCACACCACCTCTAAAACAGGCTGCTTGACAAGAAAAATAAAATTTGCTATAATTTTCATTAAAGGGCGTCTGCCCGAAGTTTAATTAAGGAGAACAAAATGCCCGAAAAAGCAATTTTAGTTTCCGTTGATACGGGTGAATATGACTGCGACGCGTCGCTTGACGAGCTTTCGGAGCTTGCGAAAACGGCGGGCGCGGTAGAAACAGCGCGCGTTATCCAAAAGCGTGAGGCTTATGAATCCGCAAGCGTTGTGGGAGAAGGAAAGCTCAGTGAGATCTCCGGGCTTTGCAAGACCTACGAGGTTCAGCTTTTGATTTTCGACTGCGAGCTTACCGCCTCGCAGATACGCAACATCGAGGACGTAACGGACGTTCGCGTTATCGACCGCACTATGCTAATTCTTGACATTTTCGCCGCGCGAGCGGTTTCCGCAGAGGGTAAGCTTCAGGTAGAGCTGGCGCAGCTTAAATACCGCCTTCCGAGACTTATGGGAATAGGCGCGAGCCTTTCAAGGCTCGGCGGAGGGATAGGAACGCGCGGTCCGGGCGAAACACAGCTCGAGACTGACCGCCGACATATCCGCAGGCGAATAGACAAGCTATCCGAGGAGCTTCGCGAGCTTGAAAAAAGGCGCGGCTATACGCGCTCGCGCAGGAAAAAGGACAGCGTTCAGGTAGGGGCTATCGTCGGTTATACAAACGCGGGGAAGTCCACGCTGCTTAATCTGCTTACGGGAGCGGGCGTTCTTGCCGAGGACAAGCTGTTTGCGACTCTTGACCCTACGGCCCGCTCGATAGAGCTTCCAGACGGGAGAAGCCTGCTTATTATTGACACAGTGGGACTTATCCGCAGACTTCCGCATCATCTTGTCGAGGCTTTTAAATCCACTCTTGAAGAAGCCGCGAGCGCGGACATAATTCTTCATGTCTGCGACGCTTCAGACCCGGAAGCCGCCGAAAAAGCCGACGTTACGCTTAAGACCTTGGCCGAGCTTGGAGCGTCGGAAATTCCCGTAGTCACCGTGCTTAACAAATGCGATAAAATAAGCGCGGATTTTCCGACAGACGAAAAGACCGCAAAGATCTCGGCGCTCAAAAACGAGGGTATTCCCGAGCTTCTGCAAAAAATCTCGCTCAATCTCCCGCAGACCTCGCGCAGAATGAAACTGCTTTTGCCGTATGATAAAGCGGGCTTGTCCGCGCAGATACGCGTAAACGGAAAGGTGTTTTCCGAGGAGTACACCGAAAACGGCGTGCTTCTGGACGCGCTTGTGGAGCTTGCGCTTATAAAACAGCTAAGCAAGTTTGCGGTTGATTAGTACAGCCAGCCACAAATAGTTTATAACAACAGTGGTTTACAAAAGTTTTTGAGGGTTTCCAAAGGGAACTTTTTTCAAAAAGTTCCCTTTGGTCGCCGTAAAGCGGCGAAACACGCTTCTTGAAGCGCACCGGATAAAAAGCCGCAGGCTTTTTATCCATGGGTGTGGGGAAAACAAGAGTTTTCCCCACATTTGCTTTTCTCAGCTTTGCTGAGAAAAGCAAATCCGCCGTAGAGAGCGCTTAAAAGAACTATTAGCTGTTCTAACAGAACATCTTAATTTATCCCAAATCAACTTCGCACGTTCCGACTGTGCGCACCGTCATTGTGTGACAGGCTCCTATGCCGAAAATTCTTTCCATGTCCATTTTGAACTGAGTCAGGCTGTCAAGCGGAACAAACGCCTGTATCGTTCCCTCAAAGCCGCCTCCGTGGACTCTGCATACCCCGCGCCTGTGAAGCGCGATCTCCGCGGCGCTCAGCGCTACGGAAAGCGACTGGTTTTTCAGGTCGTCGGGAGAGTAGACGTTCTGTAAGTATTTAAACGACGAGTTTCCGCTTTCCCTGACAGACGACAGAAAATCCTCAAAATTCTTTTTGGAAAGCGCGTGGGAAACCTTTTCCACTCGCATATTCTCGCAGAAAAAATGTATAGCTCTCAAAACGGCTCGGTCGCCGAATTGCTTGCGCAGATCCCTGATGTTAAGCATTATGTCGTCAAGCGCCAGCGAGCGCAGATTGTCACAGTCAAAATAAGACGCGACCTCACGCATTTCGTCCCGAATCTGCTTATACAGATCAAACTGGTCGGGTCCCGGCTCGTCTGTAACTTCGATTATACAGAGCGCGTGCTCAAATTCGGCAAAATTACAGCTTATATTCTCAATAATGGGCGTGTCGCCGTCCTTAAAGTCAATTGCCGTAAATCCTCCCGACGCGCAGGAAAGCGCCCGCGTAAGCCCGCAGGGTCTCTGAAAATAGTTTTCCTCGGCGTACTTTGACGAAAGCGCGAGCGTTACGGGTCTTAGCTGACCCTCATTGTAAAGGTTTGATAGAATAATACCGGTAAGCACGCCGAACGCCGCCGCGCTTCCGAGTCCCGAGCCTCTGAAAAGGGTAGAGGTGGTATACGCGCGAAAGCCTCCGATTTTGTACCCCTTTTGTTTAAAATCATTGAGAACTCCGCGGATAAGCCCCGAGGAGCAATTTTTGTCGCTTTCTTTGACCTCAAGGTCGTTTAGATCGATCTTATCCTCGGGCAGTCCCTCGGATTTTATCGTGACAAATCCGTCGTCCGTCGGCTCCGCCGCGGCGATTATATCAAGGTCAACGCTTGCCGCGAAAACCTTTCCGAGGTTTTGCTCAGTGTGGTTTCCGCATATTTCGGTAGTTCCGGGAGTAGAGAAAAATTTAAGTTCCCCGTACCCGCCGAAATACTCCGCAAAGCCCTCTTTAAGCGCCTGATAGCGCTTTTTCTGCTTTTCAGCAGCGGACTTGGGATATATCTCATCTAATTTTTTTATGATAGCGCGCATAATCAAGCTCCTTTTCGGTTTTATTTTATCAGTAGAACATATGCTTTTCTTTTTCCCGATGAGCCGAAACACTCATCACCAGCCCCATGCAGGCGTTTACCATGATAACCGCCGTACCGCCTCTGCTTATAAACGGAAGGGGAATGCCGATGACCGGAACAACGCAAAGTACGACTCCAATGTTTATGACCGTGTGGAAGAAGATCATCGCGAAAACTCCCACGCAGATAAGCCGTCCTAAAGGAGTCTGCGCGCCCGAGGCGTTTGACAGAAGCTTTAGGCACAGCAGCGCCAGCATGATGACGACTGTCATACAGCCGATAAAACCGAGCGTCATTCCGATATAAGCGAAAATAAAGTCGTTAGAAAGCTCGGAGGTGTAGTGATAATATTCCTGATCAAAGCCAAGTCCCGAAAGCTGCCCCGAGCCTAAGACGATCGTTCCGTTATATTGCTGATAGAACTTGTCAAGCTTTTCGGCCTCCTGAAGTTCCTTGTCAAACAGGATAAGCACGCGCATTTTGTGGTGGTCACCCATAATAAAGTTCCACGCCAACAGCCCAACAACCGGCACGCACGCCAATCCGGCTATCATATACTTCCACGAGAGTCCCGACATAAACAGCATACACACAAACATAAACACAAACACGAGCGCCGAGCCAGCGTCACCCTGAGCTATTATAAGCGCCGCGGGGGCTAAGCCGTGTATACACACTAAGATCAGGTGCTTAGGGGAATTTATGTTTTCGCCGAGCTTTGTGATATGAGTAGCTAAAGTGATTATATAAACGAATTTCAGTATTTCTGACGGCTGAATTGTGATAACTCCGAAATCCAGCCACGCGATGTCGTCGTCGCGCTTCTTTCCGAGCGGCGTAAACAGCAGAAGCTGTAATATTACCGCAATGGGCGCGATAACAAACCACATCTTTGAAATAAACTTATAGTCCACCGCGCTTATTATAATTCCCGCGACTATTCCGAGAACAGCCGCTATAATCTGCGTGCGGAAGATACTGTCGCTGATGAACGTTTTGAAAACGCCGTTGCTTATATACCCCGTTTTCGTCATGGAATATATGATGTAAAGGTCAAACACAGTCAGCGCAAGCACAAGCAGCGGCAGTATCTTGTCGACATTTTTCAAATAATCTGCAATATGATTTAAGACAGTCTTCATGTTACTCCGAAATTCTAAAAATTATTTAACTTATACCCTTACATTATAATATTATATACTTTTTTGGGGTTATTTTCAATAGGAATATTAAAAAAATTCCGAAAATTCCCTCGCAAATATTTAACGCAAAAAGATAAAGCGTCCCGCTTATACGAGCAGAACGCCTGGATTATCTGTTGTTTGAATTATATAAATTATATTTTCAGACTGTTGAGAAGCCCCCAGATGCGCGAAATCGGCATCACGATCAGCCTTTGTGGCTATCGTGATGCCGATCACAAAGCAGATGAGGGCTTATCGACAGTCTGAATTACTGCTTATCCTCAACATATTTTACAATATCGCCTACAGTCTTGATATTTTCAACCTGATCCTCGGGGATCTCAACCGAAAACTCGTCCTCAATAGCCATAACAAGGTCAACAACGTCGAGCGAGTCCGCGCCGAGATCATCGGTGATAACAGACGCCTCAGTGATGCTGTTCTTATCGGTAACATCGAGCTGATCCGCAATAATGTCTCTTATTTTCTCAAAAGTTTCCATTTAATAAACCTCCAAAATATATTACCAAAAAATCCTTGGCACTGTCATGTTATATTATAAATCATCTTTACAAAATAATCAAGAGCAAATTCTTAAAATTTTATGGTGATATTTACCGAAATTATTCGGTAAACATACCAATTTTTCTAAACTTGTTATATCTGTTTTCCAAAAGCCGCTCTGTCGGAAGCGTCCTGAGTCTTGCCGCGGCTTCAACCAGATACTCGTATATGCTGTCGGCGGTCTGCTCGGGATTTGTCTGCGCGCCGCCGTCGGGCTCTGTTATTATCTTGTCGCATACGCCAAAGCGCGTCAGGTCCTCGGCGGTTATTTTCAGTATCTCGCACGCTTCTTTTTCCTTAGAGCCGTCCTTCCAGAGAATAGACGCCGCGCCGCGCGGGGAAATAACCGAATAAAGCGCGTTTGAAAGCATCGCCAGCTCGTCGCACACCGCCAGAGCAAGCGCGCCTCCGCTTCCGCCCTCGCCAAGCACGACCGATATAACGGGCGTTTTAAGCGTCATAAACTCGGCGAGGTTTTTGGCTATAGCCTCTCCCTGACCGCGTTTTTCCGCTTCTATCCCGCAGTATGCTCCGGGAGTATCCACAAGGCAGATGATAGGCCTGCGGAACTTTTCCGCCTGTCTCGCAAGCCTCAGCGCTTTTCTGTAGCCCTCGGGATGGGGCATGGAGAAGTTTGTGCGGCGGTTTTCGTCGAGGGTCTTTCCTTTGACCTGAGCGATAACAGTTACGGGAACGTCGCTTAAAAAGCCTATTCCGCCGATAATTGCCGCGTCGTCGCCGAACAGCCTGTCTCCGTGAAACTCCATAAACCGTGTAAATATCGCGGGAATATAGTCGTTTACCGTCGGGCGGTTTTTGTTGTGAACTATTTCCATTCGCTCCCAAGCGGATAAAGTACTCATAAAAACTCCTTCGTTTATCAGAGGTTAGAAGTAAGAGGTTAGAATTGGGAATAATAACTAACCGCTAATCTTTAATCACTATAAACTAATTCCGATAAATTTTCCTGGCTGGAGATAATATCCGAAAAGTTCATATTGTTTTTTCCTCCTTTGGAAATCCGTGAAGCTTGAGAATATTGGAAAGCCTTTTTCTCATCATTCCGCGCTCTACTATCATATCCACAAATCCGCAGTCCTGCTGAAACTCCGCCGACTGAAAATCGTCGGGCAGGCGCTGGCGGATAGTATCCTGTATAACTCTTCTGCCCGCAAAGCCTATAAGCACCTTCGGCTCGGCGATAGTAACGTCCGCCAAGCTCGCGAACGACGCTGTAACTCCGCCCGTCGTCGGGTCGGTCATAACTGCTATATACAAGCCGCCCGCGTCACTGTGAAGCTTGACAGCGCCGCTTGTTTTCGCCATTTGCATCAGCGACACGATGCCCTCCTGCATACGCGCTCCGCCCGAGGCGGTGAACATAATCACGGGCAGTCCTTTCTTTGCGGCGTATTCAAAGGCGCGTGTGATCTTCTCTCCTACAACGCTTCCCATGCTCGCCATCATAAAATGGCTGTCCATTATGCCTATCACGCAGCGATATCCGCGTATAGTACATTCTCCCGTAACGATAGCCTCGTTAGTTTCGCATTCCTTTATGCACTTTTCGACCTTTTCCTCATACTTCGGAAATCCGATAGGATTAAGCGAGCGCAGGTTTTCGTCAAATGGCGTAAAGCTGCCCTCGTCCGCGGTAAGCTCAAGACGCTCCTGCCATGTAAGACGCGCGTGATATCCGCACTTGGGACAGACCTTTTTGTTGTTTACAAACTCATCGTTATAGAAAACTCCCGAACAGCGCGGACATTTAAACAGCAGATCCTGCGGTATCTCAACGTCGCCCTTTGCTTCCTTTTTGTCGGCTGAGCTGTGGCTGTCGTCGGTAAAACGCGACTTTACTACCTTGAACAGTTCTTCGATGTCCATTCGGCTCACTCCTTCATAATGTCAACGCGGTTTAAAAATCCGTTGTCAAAGTTTCCGCGGACAAAATCTTCGTTTTTCAAAAGCGCGAGCTGAAAATCAATATTTGTTTCAACTCCGTCGATAACAAACTCCGCTAACGCCACACGCGCCTTCATTATCGCTTCTTCGCGGTCTTGTCCCTTTACAATAAGTTTTGCTATCATGCTGTCGTAAAACGGCGGTATCTCATAGCCCGCGTACACCGCGCTGTCTATTCTTACGTTAAATCCGCCCGGCGCGTGTATAGACCTTACAAGTCCGGGGCAGGGCTGGAAGTTCCTGCGGGGATTCTCAGCGTTTACACGGCATTCTATCGCGTGTCCGCTTATCCTGACGTCGTCCTGGGTAAACCAGAGCTTTTCGCCCGCGGCAATGCGTATCTGCGCCTTTACGAGGTCAACGCCCGTGACAAACTCGGTTACGGGATGTTCTACCTGAATACGCGTGTTCATTTCCATAAAGTAGAAGTTTCTGTCCTTATCGACAAGAAACTCTATCGTACCGGCATTTCTGTATCCGCTTACCTTTGCGGCGCTTACCGCCGCCTCGCCCATTTTTCGGCGAAGCTCGTCGGTCATAATTGGACTGGGACTTTCCTCTAAGACTTTCTGATTGCGGCGCTGTAAAGAGCAGTCGCGCTCGCCTAAATGCACAACGTTTCCGAAATTGTCCGCAAGAAGCTGGACCTCAATATGCCGCGGATCTACGACAAATTTCTCGATATAGAGCCCGCCGTTTCCGAAGCAAGCCTCCGCCTCGGCGCTTGCGGAAAGAAAATTGGTTTCGAGGGCGTTTTTGTTTTCTACAAGTCGTATTCCTCTTCCGCCGCCGCCGGCAGTCGCCTTTACCATAACGGGATATCCGATCTTATCGCACACCTCGTATGCTTCTTCAAGCGTGTTTACAATTCCGTCCGAGCCGGGGATAACGGGCACTCCCGCGTCTATCATTGTCTTTCGTGCGTTTGCCTTGTCGCCCATCTCGTCCATTACCTGCGGGGGAGGGCCTATAAAGGTTATCCCGCACTTTTCGCAAAGCCGCGCGAAATCGGCGTTTTCCGACAGAAAACCGAAGCCCGGATGTATGGCGTTTGCGCCGGTAGCCTCACAGGCGGCGATTATCGCCTTTGTGTTGAGGTAGCTGTCCTTTGACTGCGCGGGGCCGATACAGACCGCCTCGTCCGCTATCTGCGCGTGGAGCGCGAATTTATCCGCGGTAGAATACACCGCGACGGTTTTTATTCCAAGCTCGCGGCAGGCTCTCATAATGCGAATGGCTATCTCGCCGCGGTTGGCAATAAGTATCTTGTTGAACATTTTTTACGCTCCAATTCAATAGTGGACTTTTAGTCTGGATTTACTCTGTTTTAGGGTCGGAAACAGCAAACGATATCTCGGCGGTAACGACCTTTTTGCCGTTTACCTTGGCTGTTGCTTTGCCAAAGCCTATCGGACCCTTTTTCTCGGTCATTTCCACAGACAGCTCGAGTGTATCACCCGGAAGGACCTGCCCGCGAAAACGCGCCTTGTCTATGCCCGCGAAAAACGCTATCTTTCCCTTGTTTTCAGGCAGCGCCAGCGCGCATACGGCTCCCGCCTGTGCCAGCATTTCTATCATCAATACTCCGGGGGTCACGGGCTGTCCGGGAAAATGCCCCTTAAACCAGTATTCGTCGGGTTTGAGATATTTCTTCGCCGTTACTTTCACGCCCGGTTCAAGCTCGGTTACCTCGTCGATAAGCAAAAACGGGTCGCGGTGGGGGATAATTTCCTTTATCTGTTCTAAATTCAATGTCATATTACTCGATCCTCATTATCTTCTGGTCATACTCTACCGTATCGCCGTTGTTTACATAGATCTCGGCAACTCTTCCCGAAAACTCGCTTGTTACCTCGTTCATAAGCTTCATGCTCTCGATTATGCATACAACGTCGCCCTCTTTTACCGTGTCGCCTACGCGTACAAACGGCGGCTTTTCGGGCGCTGGAGAGGTGTAGAAGGTGCCGATTATCTTCGACCTTATGATATTTCCCGACTCGTTTTCAACAGCGGGAGCGGCGGGCGTGCCCGCGGCAGGCTGCGAAGCCATCTGCGGAACCTGTCCCATAGACGCCGCGACAGGAGCTATCGGCATTATCGGTGGCATATGCGGCGGCATACCGCCCTTGTGATGAGGTCTGCCCTCTATGACTATATCCATGTCCTCAGTGCTTATTTTTATTCTCGAAAGCTCGTTGTCCTTCACTATCTTTGCGAGAGCCTCGACGCATTCTACCGTATCCTGAATCGGAGTCTGCTCTTTATCCTTTAAGCTCATATCATTTCTCCTTAATTAATATCCATCAAACGAATTATTCCACGGGAACAAGGCATATACAGCCGTTGTGTCCGCCAAAGCCGAGGGAGTTGCTGAGAGCGGCGGTTATTTTAAGCTCCCGCGCGCCTTCGGTCACATAATCAAGGTCGCATTCGGGATCGGGAACTTTATACCCAAGAGTTTGGTGTATTTTTCCGTGCTTTATCGAAAGCGCCGTGACAATTGCCTCTACACCGCCCGCGGCGCCCAGAAGATGCCCCGTCATGGACTTTGTTGAGTTTACCGCGATACTTTTCGCGTGATTGCCGAACGCAAGCTTTATCGCCTTTGTTTCGGTAAGGTCGTTCATATGAGTGGAAGTGCCGTGAGCGTTGATATAGTTTATCTGCTCGGGGGAAATTCCCGCTTCCGCTACGGCAAGCTCCATTGCCTTTGCTCCGCCCAGGCCGTCGGGATCGGGGCTTGTTTCGTGATAAGCGTCGCAGGTAGAGCCATAGCCGCTTATTTCGGCGTAGATATTCGCGCCGCGCGCCTTCGCGTGCTCGTATTCTTCAAGAATGAGTATCCCGCAGCCGTCCGCCAGAACAAAACCGCTTCTTTCCGCGTCAAACGGAACAGACGCGCGGTCTACGTCGGTCGAGCGGGTAATTGCCTTCATATTGTTAAACGCCGCATAGCAGAAGCCGATGTCCGAGTGCTCGGTGCCGCCGGTCACTGCCGCGTCGAGATAACCGTTCTTTATCGCGCGGAACGCCTCGCCTATCGACTGCGTTCCGGAGGCGCAGGCTGTCGTTACGCAGAAATTGGAGCCTTTAAAGCCGTTTCTTATCGCAACCGTTCCCGCGGCCATATTTCCTATCATCTTCGTAATTGTGAACACCGAAACTCTGCCGCTGCCCTTTGAACGGTACGTCGCCATTTCGTCCTCGGTGGTGTAGATTCCGCCTATTCCGCTTCCGATGATACAGCCGACTCTGAACGGGTCGAGATCCTTGAAATCCGTTCCCGCGTCTTTAAGCGCCATATCCGCGCAGTAAACGGCGTATTGTGTTATAACGTCGTTTCTGCGGATCTCCTTTTTGTCGAAAAGCGCGGAAGGATCGAAATTCTTTACCCTTGCGACAACGTTTTTCTCTTCGGGATTTTCCTCGGGAAACCAAGGCTCAAGCGTAAAACCGTGTTTTCCCGCCAAAAGGTTTTCCCACAGCTCTTTCGGGGAATTTCCGCAAGGCGAAACACACCCTAATCCCGTTATTACTACTCGTCTGTTCATATATCCTCCATTGCGCCGATTTCTACTGCTTACTGTTTATTGTCAACTGTCAACTACATACTGAGTCCGCCGCTTATCTCGATTATCTGTCCCGTTACATAAGACGAATCATCCGAGCACAAAAACGCGACGACGCTTGCTATTTCCTCGGGCTGTCCGTAGCGCTTCATGGCGACCTGCTCTAAAATCGCGTTTTTCTGCTCTTCGGTCAGCTTGTCGGTCATGGGCGTTTGTATAAATCCGGGAGCTACGGCGTTTACGCGTATCCCGCGCGAGCCAAGCTCTTTTGCGGCGGTTTTTGTCATCGCTATAACAGCGCCCTTAGATGCGGAATAATTCATCTGCCCGGGGTTTCCGTAAAGACCCGCGACTGAGGCGAGATTTACTATGCTACCGCTTTTCTGACGGAGCATTACACCCCCGCAGAGCTTTGTCATGTTGAATACCGACTTCTGATTTATGCGGATAACGGTGTCATAGGTCTCCTCGGTCATTCTGAGAAGCAAACCGTCGCGGGTTATTCCCGCGTTGTTTACAAGAACGTCTATCGTTCCGAATTCTTCCTTTACCTTTTTTACAAGCTCTTCACACTGAGCATAGTCCGAAACGTCCGCCGCGTAAACGCTTGCCTTTACTCCGAGCGCTCTGCATTCCTCAGCGGTCTGCTGACCGGCCTCTTCGTTAAGCTCGTTTACAACAATGTCAAAGCCGTCCTTTGCAAGACGCCTTGCTATCGCCGCGCCTATTCCTCTGCCCGAACCCGTGATAATAGCTGTTTTGCTCATACAATATCCTTTCATTTAAATAGAATTTCAAAATTCATCACTTGACAGCGTTATGCGCGCAGCGCATAACGCTGTCAAGTGAGAACCGGTCAAAATTCTTTCTTCTGAAAAAATTTTGACCTTTTTGAAATTCGCGCTCTATTTTATGTGGTTCTAAACCTTATGTTTAAGTATCCATTATTATCGAGCCGTATGTAAGTCCCGCGCCGAAGCCGACGAGACACAGCTTCATCCCGCTTTTGAGCCTGCCGCTTTTGAAAAGCTCGTCAATTCCGACAGGTATACAAGCGCTTGAAACATTTCCCATATATTCAATATTTGTGTAGACCTTGTCCTCGGAAATACCTAAAAGCTCGGTCGCCTTTGCGATTATACGCAGATTTGCCTGGTGTGGAATCACAAGATCAAGCTCGGAAGGAGATACACCGCTTTGCTTTGATACATGCGTGACTGCGTCCGCCATTGCGTTTACCGCAAACTTATACACCGCTCTGCCGTCCTGATACAGGCAGTTTTTCTTTGCAAAGGTGTCAAAGCGGTTTTCGTAAAACTCGTCCTCGCCTTTGTAGAACGGGCAGTTGCTCTGATAATTTACCTTGCAGTAAAGCGCTTCAAACTCATCGCCCTCGGCGCCCATAAACGAACTGAACTGCCCGTCGCTTTTCGTGACCACGACAGCCCCCGCCGCGTCTCCGAACAAAATGCAGTTTGCGCGGTCGGTATAGTCCTGCTGGGCGGAAAGCTTTTCGCTGGCTACGATAAGAATCGTTTTATACTTATCGGTCTCAAGGTATTTCTGCGCGATGTCCATGGCGGTGATAAATCCCGTGCAGGCGCTGTTTACGTCAAAGCAGGACGCGTTTACCGCGCCTATGCGCTTTTGTATAAGGCAGGACATGGCGGGATAGAAGAAATCGGGAGTGCAGGTCGAAACGATGATAAGATCGATCTTTTCGGCTGATATGCCCGCCGACCTCAGAGCGTCCTTCGCGGCTTCCGTGCCCATATAATAATTCGGCTTGTCCACCGACAACTGGCGTTTTTTGATACCGGTGCGCGGAAATATCCACTCGTCTGAGGTATCCAGAATTTCCGAAAATTTGTCATTGTCGGCGACAAAATCGGGAACGAAGCTGCCTGTTCCCAAAAACTGCATTCCGCTCATAAAAAACTCCTTGATTTTATTTCGAAAATAATGTATAATACTATTTGGTAGTTTGTACCGGATAAAATTTCCTTAAGCGTTAAAATTCAATATACAATAATTATTATAACCCCTTTTGGATAATTTGTCAAGTAGATGTTGGAAAATAGAGGCGAGGGATTTGGGATTTTTTTCTTGATTGGGTCGTTTTTTCTCATTTTGCGCCTTTTATGTTTAGTTATCAATAATCTTTCGCCGGCGTCAGCAAACGCGGCGAAAATAATACGGAGGTATAACTTATGAAAACAGTGTTTTTATTCTCGGGACAGGGTTCTCAATATCCGCAGATGGGGCTGGAGCTTGCGGAAAAGTATTCCGGCTCGGCAAAGATCTTAGAATGCGGTTCGGACATTATGGGGTTTGATTTAAAGGACAAGCTCGCGAATGCTTCCGCCGAGGAGCTTTCGCAGACGCGCCTTTCACAGCCGGCTATCTTTACCGTTTCGCTGCTTGCGCTTAATGCCGCGCGTGAAAACGGGATCGACAACTGCGCAGTCGCGGGGCATTCGCTCGGAGAATACGCGGCGATGTACGCGTCGAACGTTCTTTCGATGGAGGACGCGTTCAAAGCGATAAAGCTGAGAAGCGAGGCAATGGCCAAAGCCGCCGAAAATCAGAAGGGCGCAATGGCGGCGATAATCGGCTGTACAAACGAGGAGATAGAGCAGGTGATTTCGGGTCTCGGCGGCTTTGCGGCTCCCGCAAATTACAATTCTCCCGTTCAGACGGTAATTGCCGGAGAAGAGGCGGCTGTCGACGAGGCGATTGCTAAGTTCGGCGAAATGGGCAAGCGCTCGGTAAAGCTCGCGGTTTCGGCGGCGTTCCATACAAAGCTTATGAAGCCCGCCGCGGACGAGTTTAAAGCAAGCATATCCGGCTTTGTGTTCTCCGCGCCGAATTGCGCGTATTATTCAAATCTCTACGGAACAAAGTTTGATACTCTGCCCGATATGCCCGATTATCTGGCAAAGCATATCTGTTCGCCGGTGAGATTTGTTGACGAGCTTAACGACATGCAGGCTGACGGAATTGACACATATGTCGAGCTCGGACCGAACAAAGTCCTTTCGGGGCTTGTGAGAAAAACGCTCAAGGGCGTTACAAACGTAAACATAGAAAACAACGAGACAATGGAAAAGGCGCTCGCGGCGCTTAAAGGATAATATATTGAAAGGATTTTAGCAGCTATGAGGAAATTCTGTCTTATCGGACACCCGCTGGGTCATTCGCTTTCTCCGCAGATACACAGAAGGCTGTTTGAGCTTTCGGGCGTTGAGGCTGAGTATACGCTCAACGACATCGCTCCCGAGGAGCTTTCGCAAAAGTACGGCTTTCTTGACGAGTTTGAGGGATTTAACGTAACTATCCCGCATAAGATAGCGGTTATCGACTACTGTAAGGAGCTTTCCGAGGGAGCGGCGCGCTATCACTCGGTAAACTGCATAAGAGGCAAAGACAAAACGGGCTTTAATACCGACGCTGTCGGCTTTACAAAGTCTATCGAAACGCTCGGCGCAAGTTTAAACTCGCGAGTTACGGTAATAGGCTGCGGCGGAGTTGGGAGAATGATATGCATAGAGGCTGCGTGTCAGGGCGCGGAGCTTACTGTCGCCGCGCTTGAAAGCGATATTCCTCTCGCGGAGAAGGTAGTTGAGGAAATAAAACAGATAAACAGCCCGGCAAATGTAAAAATCGAGGTGATAAAAAACGGCGCTCTTGAAAATTCCGACGGAGGCGATCTGCTGATAAACGCAACGCCCGTGGGGATGTTCCCGAAGATCGAGGGTATGCCGTGCACGGAAGAGGTCGTGCAAGAGTTCGGCGCTGTTTTCGACGTTATCTACAACCCCAGGGAAACAAAGCTTTTAGCCGCCGCAAGAAAGCTCGGAAAGAAAGCTATGGGCGGAATGGCGATGCTTGTGCTTCAGGCGGTGGCGGCGCATGAGATATGGTATGGCGCGAAATTTGAAAAAAGCGACATCGACAGGCTCATCTCGGACATGGAGAATGCGATATGAGCGTGTATCTGTGCGGATTTATGGGCTGCGGAAAAAGCCATATAGGGAGAATGCTCGCGCTGAAGCTTGGAATGAAGCTTGTCGATCTTGACAAGTATATTGTCGAAGCCGAGAAAATGACTATCCCCGAGATTTTCGAAAAGTTTGGAGAGCCGCATTTCCGGGCTCTTGAGGCGAAATACATCAGGGAGCTTTCGGATGGGTATGTAGTAGCGACGGGCGGCGGGGCGCTTTTAAACGATGAAACGGCGAAATTCGCGAGAGAAAGCGGGATATCGGTGTATATCAACACCTCGTTTGAGACTTGTTATCTTCGCATAAAGGGCGACAAAAACCGCCCGCTTGTGATGAAAAACACCCCCGAACAGCTCGAGGAGCTGTACAACACGCGCGCTCCGATATACCGGAAAAACAGCACCTTTATGGTAAACGGAAACACGCGCGATTATATAATCGCCGAGGAAATAGCAAAGCTCGCGCGGTTTTCGGGACAGGCTGAATGATTGACAAGGAATTAAAATGGTAATTAAAAATGTGAGAATAATAACAATGACCGGAGAAAACATCGAAAACGGCTTTGTGAGATTTAACGAGGTTTTCACCGAGATAGGCGCAATGAGCGGTTATGTAAAGACCGACGAAGAGGAGCTTGACGGGACGGGGAAAACGCTGTATCCGGGTTTTATCGACGCGCACTGTCATCTCGGAATGTGGAACGACGCGCTGTGCTTTGAGGGCGACGACGGAAACGAGGACACCGACCCGGCTACACCACACCTTCGCGCTATAGACAGCGTAAACGCCATGGACAGGTGTTTTGAGGACGCGGCTTTAGCAGGAGTTACGACCGTTTGCACGGGCGCGGGAAGCGCAAATCCCATTGGCGGAAGCCTCGCGGTCATAAAGACCTTTGGCTCCAAACGCGTGGACAAGCTGATATTAAAAAGCCCCGCGGCGATAAAATTCGCGCTCGGCGAAAATCCCAAAAACACTTACAACGACCGCGACGAAGCTCCCGTAACCCGAATGGCTACCGCCGCTATCATACGCGAGCAGCTCTCAAAGGCGCTTAGGTATAAAGAGGATATGGACGAGCATCTGCGTACAAAGGGCGCTGACGATGAGGGCGACGAAGTCTCAAAGCCCGACTTTGACGCGAAATGCGAGGCGCTTATTCCGCTGTTTGACGCGAAAAAACCGCTTAAAGCCCACTTTCACTGTCACAGAGCGGACGATATTTTCACGGCTGTGCGGATAGCGAAGGAGTTTAAGCTCGACTACGCGCTTATCCACTGCACAGACGGCGGTATCATAGCCGACGAGCTTTCCGAGGACAAGCCAAAGGTCGTTTTGGGTCCGATCTTCGGCGACAGGGGAAAGCCCGAGCTGAAAAACCACAGCATAACTACCCCCGCTGAAATGCAAAAATACGGCATAGAATTTGCCATCTGCACCGACCATCCCGAAACGCCGATTCAATATCTTCCGCTTACGGCGGCGCTTGCCGTGCGGGGCGGACTTGACCGCGAAGAGGCGCTTAAAGCGATAACAGTAAACGCCGCGAGAATTCTCGGCGTTGAAAACAGAGTCGGTAGCGTTGAAACGGGAAAGGACGCGGATCTTGTCCTGTTTTCGGGCGACCCGCTCGACATAATGCAAACACCCGAGCTGGTATGCGTAAACGGAAAAATCGTCATTAACAAGCTGAGTTAAGGAGAATATTTATGCGTGAAATTAACGCCGGATTGATTACTGAAGAAATAGCGAGGCTTTGCGTTGAGGCTAATTTACATCTGCCAAGCGGCATGAGAGAATGCATCGAAGCCGCGAAAGAGCGCGAGGAAAGCGAGCTTTGCAAGAGCGTTCTGGGGGATATCACGGACAATATCGACTGCGCGAAAGAGCTTTGTGTGCCTATCTGTCAGGACACGGGAATGGCGGTGGTCTTCGCCGAGATAGGTCAGGACGTCCATATAACGGGCGGCGGCTTTGAAGAAGCAATCAATAAAGGGGTGGCAAGGGGCTATGTTGACGGTAAGCTCAGGCTTTCTATCGTTAAAGACCCGCTTATGCGCGAAAACACCAACGACAACACCCCCGCGCTGATACATACCAGAATCGTAAGCGGCGACAAAATAAAACTGACTGTTGCTCCCAAGGGCTTCGGAAGCGAAAATATGAGCAGGCTGAAAATGTTTACTCCGTCGGCTTCAAAAGAGGATATAATAAACTTTGTGATCGAAACGGCGTCTGTCGCGGGAAGCAACCCGTGTCCGCCAATCGTTGTGGGAGTGGGCATAGGAAGCGACTTTGAAGGAGTCGCGCTGCTTGCGAAAAAAGCGCTTTGCAGAGACCTTGCGCAAAGACATCCCGAGGAGTTCTACGCGGATATGGAGCAAAAAATGCTCGACGGGATAAACCGCCTCGGGATAGGCGCTCAGGGCTTTGGCGGCCGCATGACCGCGCTTTATGTAAACATTGAAAAAGCGCCCACGCATATCGCGGGCCTGCCAGTGGCGGTAAATATCGGCTGTCATGTGACAAGACACGCAAAGACCGTAATTTGATCTTGCTAATTTTTTTAATAAAAAAATCTGCAACCTTTTACTCAATTCAACAGTATTATTTATGATAGTGAAAATCGGAGAACACCATGGAAATTTCTCTAAAAACGTCCGAAAGCTTTGACGAGGTCATGCGGCTGTATGTTCCGACCGTATACAGGATAGCTTTCGAGCGTCTCGGAAACGCGGCTGACGCGGACGATGTCACACAGGAGGTTTTCGTCCGCTATTTCAAAGCCGACAAGACTTTTGAAAGCGAAGAACACAGAAGGTTCTTTCTTATACGCGTAGCGGTAAACTGCGCGAATTCCTTTGCGAAAAGCTCGTGGTTCAAAAACAGGGCGCATACCGACGAGCTTGAAAATTTTCCCGAGCTTTCGGCGGGAGACACAACGGCGGATAACGCAGAGAAAAACGAGCGCAGCAGAATGGTTCTGGAGGCAGTCTTAAAGCTGCCCGAAAAGTACCGGACGGCGGTCCATCTGTTTTATTTTGAGGATATGTCTATAGCGCAGATAGCCGAGGTTACGGGACAAAAGGAAACGACGGTAAAATCCCGGCTTATGAGAGCGCGGGAAAAGCTGAAAAAGCTTTTGAACAGAGATGATTTTGAGTGAGGAGGGAGACTATGAGTTTCAAAGACGATTATAAATCCGCGTTAGGCTCGGTGTCTCCCGATACCGATAAGATCATCGCGGAGGTCCACAATAAGCTGAACGAAAACGCGCCGGTAATGATAAGGGCGGAGCGGAAGAAAAAGCCCGTATGGGCAATAATAGGCTCTGCGGCCGGAGCGGCGGCTTGCGTTGCGATCGCGGTGTTTGTCGCGGTGAGGATAGCGCCGAGCTTTTTGCGGGATAACTTATCTGCTAACGGCGTCTCGCCCGAGAATTACAGTATCAATGCTGAGGCAGAAGCCGATGGTACAGCAGGCGTTGCGGGATACGGCAGCGCCGATATAAGCAACGATAAAGACGAAAACGCAAATAAGAGCGGGATTTCGGAAAGCAGCGCAGTGCTTGAAGATTCCGGCAATTCTTCGCCCGGCTCTGAGTCCAAGAACATTGATTTAGGAAACGGACTGACGCTTGTTTCCGGAACATTGCGTGATAGATCCGAGCTCGAGGAGTTTTCTATAGAGCCTTATATCCATTATTATTTTACAGACGGATTAGCGGATGAAGATGAAGAATTTCTTGACAGCCTCGGAAATCCCGATATTAAAGTTCTGTATCAAAAGGGTGAAGCTTTGTTTACACTTTTGACTTCAACGGGGGACGTCATTGCTCCCGGATTTATCTCGAAAGAAAAAGAAGATGACCGACCGCCGGCACGCATAACAATAAGTGACGGCGAAGAGTATGCGGGAAGTTACTATGAAACGAGATACACATACGATAGCTTTTGTAATGCATATCTGAGCACGTTTACAGAAGAAGCGGCCAAGGAGCTTTTCAGAGAATACGATTTCTTTCTGGATTATAACGACGCATTGCTTTGCAGTGCTGTTGCAGGCGGCGGCAATATATGGACGGGCACCATAGTTGAGGTTCGCCGCGAGTATGAGCTTATCTCGGAAAGCGATACCGAAGTTGTGTTCAGAAGAACAGTGTTAAGCCGCGACATGGATTTCAGACCCGCTGCGGAATATATCCCCGAGCTGCGCGACAAATACGAGATCACATATATTGACTTTAAGTTCGTTTTGACCGAGGACGGCTGGCGTGTCGCGGACATCCCGGCGGAATATGAGGCAGCCGCCGATAGCATCTCCTCGGGCAGCCGCACATTACTCGAGGTCGGTGCCTCGGATATTTCATCCGCCCGGGAGATACATATAAACGAGTTGAGATATTTAAGCTCGGGAGAAACGGTGTCGTTTGACGATATCAGCGGAGATATCATGAGAATGTCGGATATTGACGGAAGATGGTTTAATATTGTTTTTGATGATAACAGGGCGTATGTTTCGGATGAGGAATGGTGGAAAAAAGGGCAGATGATATGCTTTTACCGTGAGTAAGCTATCAAAGAATAACGAACAGCCGTCCTGTTTGATATAAACGAAAAATGCGGGGAGTTCCCCGCATTTTTTGTTTCGTCACAGAATTTTCTCAAATGCAAATAATTTTGAAAAAATTGTGAAATCGACAAAAAAGCACTTGAAATGTTGAATTTTTTGTGGTATAATAACCATGGCGGATAAAATTTTACATAAAAATTTTTTATATTTTTGAAAACTTTTATACATATTGCACATTTTTACATCAAAATGAGCATTTCAGAGGTGATACTTAATGTCGAAACTTGAGCGTGCTTTGAAATACGGACGCAATTACGCTTTTTCAATGAAATACAAGGCGGGCTTTCCCGTTGAATTCCTCGGGGGAAAGGACTGCGACCAATCCATGATGAGCAGTATTATACATCCCGACGACTATATGCCCTTCTGTGAGGAAGTAAACGCTGTTATTGACGGAAGAAGCGACCGCATAAATACCCATTCGCGTCTTGACCTTACCGGCGTATACAGATGGTATTATATATCCGCCGTTCCCGAGCGTTCAAGTGAAAACTCGACGGAGTTTCTCGGAACGATAAACGATGTGTCGGATTATCTCGAATGCGGCGCGGAGGACGCTGTTCTCGAATGCTTCAAGGTAAAGCTCAACAAGTCGTTTGAAATGGAAAAAGAGCCGCCGCCTCTGCGTGAGATACTCGGTGAGCAATATCTCGAGCTTATCCAGGAGCCGTTTGCGAGAGTAAAGGGGCTGTATTCCGCCATTGTTTCGCCGAGCGGAAGCGTTATCGCCTGCGCGGGCGGTCAGTCCAAGAGCCATAATATCAACAAAATGAGCTATCAGCGCAAAAAGAGCATACGCATAAAGCACAAGACCGCGGCGGAGTGGATAATTGCCGGAGAGAGCCTCGAGGACATTAACGACAACTCTTCGCTTCTGGATATTATGGTCCAGACCGTAAGCAGCATCGCAAACTCGTATGTCGTTATCGGCGAGGAGGTTGAAAACCGCCAGAACGCAAATAAGCTGCTCGGAGAAAATTTCGAGGATCAGATGCTGATAAACAGCATTTACACAAGCGTACTTAAGTGTAAAACGAGCTCGGAGGCGTTCGGCAGGATAATCCCGCTGGTAAAGGACTATTTCGCGCTTGAGCGCATAATCTTCTGTATTGATATAGAAAATCCTCCGAAAATCTACCACTGGGACGAAAAGGGCTCTATAATCCCCGCTGTCGGTGATTTTATCACCAACGAGAAGATAAACGAAGAGCTTGACATAAACCCCGTCGTGTGCGTTGATGAAGACGAGGTGCGCGGAACGAAGAGCGAGCGCAACAGAAGCTGTGCGCTGTCGAGGATATACGACAACGGTGAAGCGCGCGGCGTGTTTATGTTTATCTCGAAAAAATCGGGAAGAACGTGGACTAACCGTGAGAGAAAGGTCTTAAGAAGCGTCACGCAGATTCTGACGACGCTTATCTACCGTTCTTTTGCCGAAAACAAGCTCGCGTTGTCGCAGGAGCATATGCAAAGGCTCGCCTTTCGCGACGCCGCGACGGGAATACCTAACAGGACCGCGTTTGAAAACGACTTTGAAAAGCTTGTACAGGAAGAGAAAAGCGGTGCTGTGATAACGTTTGAAATAGCAAACTACAAGGATATGACAACCTCATACGGTTGTCAGTACACTGACAATATAGTCGGAAGTATTGCTGAGTATCTCGCGGCTATTCCTTCGGATAACCCGACAAATGTTTATCTCTTCAAAAGCTACATTATGTTTGCCGTTATCGAAAACGCGGATAAAGACGCGGCTCTTGCCTTTGCGAAAAGAGTTCTTGAAAAGTTTTCGAAGAAGTGGTATTATGACGATACGGACCATGAGATCGATATGTACGCGAGGGTGAATTTCTTCCCCGATGAGGTGTACACGGCGGAGGAGTGTGAAAACGTGGTCTCGGAAGCTCTTAGGCTTGAGAAAAACGAAACGGGTCTTGAGTATGTAAGCGTAATTCCGGACATAGAAAACAGGGTCGACGAGAATATCCGTATAAGGAAGATGCTGAGCGAGGACGCGAAAAACGGCTTTGAAGGGTTTTATTATCTGTATTCGCCCGTTACAGATGCTAAAACAGGGGAACCGAAAAGCTGCGAATGCAGACTGTTCTGGAAAAGGGACGGCTTTATCGCGCCCCGTGACAAAATTCTTCCGATAGTCGAGCGTCTCGGACTATTGAGCGAGCTGTACGAGTTTGAGATAAACAAGATATGCGCGTTTTGCGACAGCATAAGAAAAATGGGGTATCCCGAATTTCGGGTTGGGGTCGAGTATCCGCGTTTCGCGCTGGATTCGGACGATTTTGTTGTGGCGACAAA
Source organism: Oscillospiraceae bacterium (assembly GCA_022508885.1). Lineage (GTDB taxonomy): Bacteria > Bacillota > Clostridia > Oscillospirales > Ruminococcaceae > CAG-115. Next base: position 32,798 of record JAFLUG010000001.1, read on the forward strand.
AAAGCTTCTCGAAAAATATTCGCTTCCGCCGCGCGCGATAGGCGTTGCAGTTTCCGAAAGCTCCGGAACGCTCACAAAAAGCAGCGTAAGCCTTAAGCGGCTTTCACAGCTCGGAATAAACATAATCAGCGAGGACAAGGGCAGAAGCATGCTTCCGGAAACGCTGTTTAAAACGACGTATGTAAACATAGCGAAAATAAGCTCGAAGCGGCTTTTCGGCGACGAGATCTCGTCGGACTATTTAAAGACGATGATCGAAAAGGCACACCAGAACGGGATGCTGGTATGCGTAAGCGGCGTTGACAGTGACAAGATACGAAAACTCGCGCTGAAGTTCAATGTAGACCTGATTCAAGGAGCCGTAAACGGTCAGCCTCTTCATTCGGCGGACTTTACCGAAAAGCTGAAGGAGAAAACGGGCTGATATTTGACAGTACACGGATTTTTTAACTTAAACGCGCTTTGAGTAATATCGGAGCGCGTTTGATTTTACGGAAAAATTTTCCGCTGTTTTGTCCAAAAAATACTTGAAAAAATTTTAAAAATGATGTACAATATATGGTGTAGTGACAGCAAGCTGTCAAATTCAAAGAACGAAAGGATTTTTCACTATGAGCAAACTTAACAAAAAGAATGTAGAGGATCTTAACGTAAAAGGAAAAAAGGTGCTGGTGCGCGTTGATTTCAACGTTCCGCTCAAAGAGGGCGTTATTACAAACGACAACCGTATAACCGCGGCTCTTCCCACTATCAATAAGCTTGTTGAAAACGGCGCGAAGGTCGTTTTGTGTTCTCATCTCGGAAAGCCGAAGAACGGCCCCGAGGCTAAATTCAGCTTAAAGCCCGCGGCTGACAGACTCGCAGAGCTTGTTAAATGCAAGGTTACGTTCGCTCCCGACGATACTGTTGTGGGAGAAAACGCGAAAAAGGCTGTTGCGGAGATGAACGACGGCGAGATAGTTGTTCTCGAAAACACACGCTTCCGCGGCGCAGACGAGACAAAGAACGGCGAGAATCTCTCCAAGGAGCTTGCCGATCTCGTAGACGGCGAGATATTTGTTATGGACGCGTTTGGTTCTTCTCACAGAGCGCACGCTTCTACCGTGGGCGTTACAAAGTTTGTTAAGGAAACCGCGGTCGGCTATCTTATGAATAAGGAGATAGAGTTCCTCGGAAACGCCGTAGAAAGTCCTGTTCGTCCTTTCGTTGCTATTCTCGGAGGCGCTAAGGTCTCGGATAAGCTCAATGTTATCTCCAACCTGCTTGAAAAGTGCGATACTCTTATAATCGGCGGCGGTATGGCTTATACCTTCCTCAAGGCGAAGGGCTTTGAGGTAGGAACCTCGCTCGTTGACGAGGAAAAGATAGACTACTGCAAGGATATGATCGAAAAGGCGCAGAAAAACGGCAAAAAGCTCCTTCTGCCCGTTGATACTACAATAGCAAAGGCATTCCCCGACCCGATCGACGGCGATATCGATGTTCAGGTAGTAGACGCTGACAAGATACCCGCGGATATGATGGGTCTTGATATAGGTCCGAAGACGATGGAGCTTTTCGCGGCTGAGGCTAAGAACGCAAAGACCGTTGTATGGAACGGACCGATGGGCGTATTTGAAAACCCGACTCTCAAGAAGGGAACCGTCGCTGTATGCGAGGCGCTCGCTCAGGCTGACGCTACTACTATCATCGGCGGCGGCGACTCCGCTACGGCGGCTATAAACCTTGGCTATGCCGATAAGATGAGCCACATCTCCACCGGCGGCGGCGCGAGCCTTGAGTATCTCGAAGGCAAGGGCCTGCCCGGAATCGACGCTATTCAGGATAAGTAATTTGATCTGATTGTTTTCCCCTGCTGAGCGGGGGAAAACATACTATTATGAGGAGATATTTAATATGAATAAATCAACAAGAAAAGCAATAATCGCGGGCAACTGGAAAATGAACAAGACCCGTCCCGAGGCAAAGGCGCTGCTTGAGGAATTAAAGCCGATGGTTGCGGACATAAAGACGGTCGAGGTGGTTGCGTGCGTGCCGTTTACAAACCTTGAGACCGCGCTTGCGGCTACTGCCGGCACTAACATCAAGATAGGCGCGGAAAACTGCCACTTTGAAAAGAGCGGCGCGTTTACGGGCGAGATAAGTGCGGATATGCTCGCGGAAATGGGCGTTGAGTATGTCGTACTCGGACACTCCGAGCGCAGACAGTATTTCAATGAGACCGACGAGACCGTAAACAAGCGCACCAAGGCGGCTCTTGCGGCGGGACTCAAGCCGATAGTATGCATAGGCGAACTTTTGTGGGAGCGCGAGTGCAACATAACCGAAGAGGTGATAGCGCGCCAGATAAAGCTTGATCTGTACGATATCACGGCTGAGGACGCCAAGAAATGCACGATAGCTTACGAGCCTGTATGGGCGATAGGCACGGGCAAGACCGCCACCGCCGAGCAGGCGGAAGAGGTCTGCGCGTTTATCAGAGCGCAGCTCGAAAAGAAATATGACAAGGCGACAGCCGAAGCGATAACCATTCAGTACGGCGGCTCGATGAACGCCGCGAACGCCGAGGAGCTTGTAAAAAAGCCGAACGTAGACGGCGGACTTATCGGCGGCGCTTCGCTCAAGGCGGCTGATTTCACAACGATAATCAAAGCGGCGGAGAACAACTGATGTCTAAGCGAACACGGATGCTTGACCTGTCGCTGATATTCGGCACAGCTTATCATGCGCTGTTTATCGCGGGGTATTTGCTCCAAAAACCGCTGTTTGGTTGGTTGATCACCCCGGAAGTGCTGAAGCCGTTCGAGCCTGTATACTGCGTTCCCGTAATAGTTATTCCGGCAGTTTGCGGGATTTGCTTTGCTTTGTTCGTGCTGTCAATGAGAAAAAACACATCACGGGGGCTGTTTGTCGGCGCGGCGGTGTTTTCGGGCATCGCGTTCATTGCGGAAAGGATAGTGTTTTCCGTAGTGACAAGCAATGTAATACTCTTAAATAAGCTGTTAGCCGAAAAGGGCGAGCTTGGACCGATCTCGTTCGGGATAAACAGGACTGCGGTCGCGGCGCTTGATATGTGTCTGCTCCCGCTGTTTGCGGCGGCAATAGTACTGATGTGCTGCGCGGCTTGTGTAAAGAATGAAAATAGTTGACAGCGGACAGTCATACTGTTGATAAAACAATAACTAACGGAGGAAAAAATGATTATTTTAACTCAGGACGGAATGAACATGGTAAACGCCATATCTCTTTCGATAAGAGAGGGGCAGATAGACGCGGTTACAAGCGACGGAACGCTTTTCAGCAGAGTAGCGAATTATCCCGACAGAAGAATTGCCAAAGCCGCGCTTGAAAACGCGTTCAAGGCATTTGACGGCGGAGCGAAGGCATTCAGATTTCCGGAATTCAAAGGTCAGGCGAAAAGCGAATAAATCGGGCTTTTGATGACCATGACCGAGAGGTGTAATTATGAGTATAAGGGAAATGGCTTATCACATTATTGATAATCTCACCGATGAACAGCTTAAGGGATTTGTTATGATGTTTGGGCAATCAGACAGCGAGATACCAAACGAAGAGCTTCTGGAAGCTTTTGAGGAAGTGGAAATGATGAAGAAAAATCCCGAAAAATATGTGAGCTACACTAATGCTGAAGAAATGATGAGGGACATTTTGCGATGAAGTACAGAATCATTCCGTCTTCTAAATTCAAAAAGGGATTGAAGCTCGCTGAAAAACGCGGGCTGGATATTGATAAACTTGCAAAGGTTGTTAATATGCTTGCAGACGGCATGGTTCTCCCTTCCGAGTATAAAGATCATCAGCTTATCGGGAATTATGCAGGAAAGCGCGAATGTCACATTGATTCCGATTGGCTTTTGATTTACGAGTATGAGGATAACGAGCTTATCTTGTATTTGGTAAATACGGGTACTCATAGTGATTTATTCAAAAAATGAAGAAAGAAGGTTCGTATAAAAAATGGCAAAACCTGTTTTACTTGTAGTAATGGACGGCGTAGGCTTTTCAAAAACGGGGCTTGGCGACGCTGTGACCGAAGCGAATACCCCCACGCTTGACTGGCTTCTGGCAAACTGCCCGAACACCAAGCTCAAGGCTCACGGCTCGGCTGTGGGGCTTCCGAGCGACGACGACATGGGAAACTCCGAGGTCGGACATAACGCGCTCGGCTGCGGGCAGATATACTCTCAGGGCGCAAAGCTCGTGAATGAGAGCATCGAAAGCGGAAAGATGTACGGCTCGGCGGCATGGAAGGAACTTGTGAACAACTGCGTTTCAAAAGACTCGACAATGCACTTTATCGGGCTTTTGTCCGACGGAAACGTTCACTCTAACATCTCACATCTGTTCAGTATGCTGAAAAAGGCGAAGGAGGAGGGCGTTAAAAAGGCGAGAGTACACTGCCTGCTTGACGGACGCGACGTTCCCGCGACTTCCGCGCCCATATACATTGAACAGCTTGAAAAGACGCTCGCCGAGCTTAACGATGGCTCGTTTGACGGAAAGATAGCGAGCGGCGGCGGAAGAATGAAGATAACAATGGACAGATATCAGGCCGATTGGGGAATGGTAGAACGCGGCTGGAATACCCACGTAAAGGGCGAGGGAAGACAGTTTGCTTCCGCGCTCGAAGCTGTTGAAACCCTGAGAAACGAAACGGGAGCTATCGACCAGGATCTGCCGCCGTTTGTAATTGCACAAAACGGCGAGCCTGTCGGAAAGATCGTTGACGGCGACAGCGTGATCCTCTACAACTTCCGCGGCGACCGCGCGATAGAGCTGTCCATGGCGTTCGATATGGATGAGTTTACTCATTTCAACCGCGGCAAAAAGCCCGACGTATGCTACGCGGGTATGCTTCAGTACGACGGAGACCTTAAGCTCCCCGCGAGATATCTCGTAAATCCGCCGGAAATTCATGATACGCTTTCGGAGGTTCTTGTAAACGCCAAGCTCAATCAGTACGCCGTTTCCGAAACGCAGAAATACGGTCATGTAACCTATTTCTGGAACGGCAACAGAAGCGGAAAATTCTCTGACGAGCTTGAGACCTTCAAGGAAATTCCCTCTGATAACGTAAGCTTTGACCAGCGCCCCTGGATGAAGAGCGCGGATATCGTGGACGACCTGATAGAGGCTATAAAGTCCAAGAAGTACGACTTTTTGCGCTGCAATTTCCCCAACGGCGATATGGTCGGACATACCGGCTCTATGCAGGCGACGATAATCGGCGTGGAGTCGGTGGATATCGGGCTTTCGAGACTGATGAAGGTATGCGACGAGTACGGAGTCACAATGCTTATAACCGCCGACCACGGAAACGCCGACGAAATGCTTGAAAAGAACAAGAAGGGCGAGGTTGCCGTAAGAACAGCCCACTCTCTCAATCCCGTTCCTTTTATCATTTATGATAAGGACGTAAAGTACACGATAAAGGACGGCGAGTACGGCCTCGCGAACGTAGCGCCGACAGTCGTAAAGATGTTCGGTCTTACCGCTCCCGCCTGCTGGCTGGAAAGCATGATATGACGGCGTAAAGTACACAATAGAATTATAACAAAACCGCGCTTGGAATGCTCCGAGCGCGGTTGTTTTATTTTTTAAAATCGGGCGGATATTATCTTCTCTTGCGGCTCATAACTGCTGCCGCGCCTGCGAGAGTGAAAAGACCTAAAGTGAGCATAATTCCCTCGGCGCCCGTGTCGGGGTTTGCCGTAGTGCCGGAGTTGTTATTGTCAGTTGAGGTGTCGGCGCTGTTGTCTGTATATGTGTAGTCATCGTCGCCATCAAGGTTTGAAGGGGGATTTGAAATTCGCGTGGCAGACAGGATATATTCACTGAAATGGTTTGTTTTAAATACTACATAACCGTCAACGATATCGGATGCCAGACGCTTATATCTGCCGTCCGATACGCGGTAAACATATATCGTCGGGTTGCCGTCGAGCGCCGCGGGAACAGGTATCTTAACGGTAACATTGCCGTTGGGCTGAACCTTTTCGCCGTTTACCGTGAAATTGATTTCGTAGGAAAATCTGCTGTTGTCGTCAGAGCTGATTGGTTCTACCGAGAACACCGCGCCGTCGGGAAGTACGCCGTCATTGGCAGTAGCGGTAACGCCGTTGGACTCGAACTCGTCGGGCTCTGCGACATCGGGAGTATCACCGCCTTCTCCTGTGTTATCATCGGGAGTATCACCGGTTTCCCCTGTGTTATCATCGGAAGAACTACCGCCGGCAGAGCTACCACCGGAAGAACTACCGGTAGAAGGATCAGCGGGGCGAATATCGGCAGCAATGTCGCCCGGTAACTTCTCAGCAGTAAGTACATACGCAGAAGCGTGGCTCATACTGAAGGTGATAGTGCCATTCTGATTGGTGAGAGACTTCGTAGCATCTGTAACATCACCTTTATCACTGATATAGTAGAGATACTTGTAGTCCTTGCTGCCGGCATTGAACTCAAGATCATACTCAAAGCCGAAGTCACCTTTAGCAACGGGCATGATGATGTAAGAACCCTCAGCTATAACATAGTCAATAATTGTATTGCCAACTATGATCTTGCCATCCTCATCGGTCTTCATGATAGCCGTACCGAAATCGAAAGACTCAGGCATCTTAGCAACCTGTTTAGCGTCGATAGCTACATTATAGGTCCGAGCTCCGGCTACGCCATTAGGAAAAAGCTTTTTAAGGAATACATCCAGTCCTTGGTCTTTAAGAAGCGTGATGCCGTACTTGTCGAGCTTAGTATCAGTGTCGAGCTCTATCTCAACAAAATAAAGCTTATCACTTGTAATTGCATCCATGATTTTGCTAATAGCAAGAGTGTCGCCCGCCTTGGGCTTGATGTCCTCAAGATTAAAAATGTTGCCAATTTCACTTGCGCCTACGGTTGCTATGAAAGAACACATAACAGCAGCCGCCAAAATGCACGCAAAAATTTTTCTTATGATTTTCACTTGAAAAAATCCTCCTTGATATTGCGGGATATTGCACCCGTTTTTTTTCTATTCGGAGATTTCCGAACAGTACGGACATATTATAGCACATATTTTTCAAAAAGTCAACTATTTTAATACTAAAAATACAAAAATGGTAATATTATTTCAAGGTAAACTGAATTTAGAATAGAGGTGCGATTATGGTTGATTTCGGAACAACGCTTAAGGAACTTCGTCAGCGCGCCGGCTTAACACAAAAACAGCTTGCGGAAAGGCTGTGGGTATCCAAAGCAACAGTAAGCTATTATGAGCAGTCTCTGCGCTATCCTTCGCCGGAGATTCTGGTAAAGATATCGGGAGTGTTTCATGTTTCAACGGATTATCTGCTCGGATTAAAGGAGAAAAAGCAAACGCTTGACGTTACAGACCTTCCCGATGAGGATATCGAGTTTCTGAAAAACGCAATTGAACTTCTGCGAAAGAAAAATAATAAGTGAACATCTCAGTTTTAATATGTATGTGACCTCCGATAGCGGAGGTTTTTTGTTATGAAAATATCGAGTGCCGTTTGCTGTCAGCTCTCGTGGCGTGGTTAAAATGCATAAAAAACGGTTAAAATATTGTGTTCAATTTGTGCAGTTATTTTTCAAAAACACTTGACAAACGCTGAAAATTGTGTTAAATTATATTTAGCACTCGAAGTGCAAGAGTGCTAAAAGGCGTTAAAAACAATAGGGAGTGGTTTGAGTGGAGCAGCGCGGAATGAAAATTCTTGCGGCGATAATAGACGAGTATATCCGCACCGGCGAGCCTGTCGGTTCTAAAACGCTCGCGGAAATGCCCGGGATAGGCGTAAGCTCCGCCACTATCCGAAACACAATGGCAGCGCTCGAGCAGGAGGGTTATCTTGACCACCCGCATACCTCGGCCGGCAGAGTTCCGACCTTTAAGGGCTTCAGGTATTATATCGACAACCTTATGAGTCCCGAGCCGCTGAGCGTTGAAAAGATCTCGCAGATCGACAGACTGCTTGAGGACGGCGGTCTTACAGACGAGGCTATCGTGGAAAACGCCGGTACGGCTCTCGCGGAAATAACCAAGTGCGCGGCTATATCCACAAACCACGCGGCAAAGTTTTCGGTAATCTCAAAGGTAGACGTTATACCGACGGGCAGGAGAATGTATGTACTGCTTATGATAACGTCAAACGGCGCTATCAAGAATAAGGTCTGCCGAATGGAGTTTGACCTCACAAACGAGCAGATGCAGAGCGTTACAAGCTTTTTAAACGAGCATCTTTGCGGAGTAAACGTCGAGAACATGTCAGAGGAATATGTAAACGGCGTTGTCGCGGCTATGAGCAGTTATATGCTCTCGCTGTCGCCGCTTATCCGTGCGGTTTATGAGCTCAGCGAGGAAATGATGAGGGACAGCGTAAATGTCCGCGGAGAAGCAAATCTCCTCGCGTGTCGGGATTTCGAGGCGGACGACGTTATGAAATTCCTCGAGAAAAAGGGCGAGCTTACGGAATTCCTCGACGACGCGTTTTCGGGAATAAACGTAAAGTTCGGCGAGGAAAACGGCACGTTTGCAATTTCAAACTCAACGGTCGTAAGTACCAATTACTATAAGGACGGAAAGAAAGCGGGCACGCTCGGTATCATAGGACCGATGAGGATAGATTATCGCAAAATAATCCCGTATATCGAATATCTCAGCAGAAAGGTATCGACAATGCTCTCCGAAAGCGGGGGTATCGAGATAGAGAACACTATAGAAAGCAAAGGAGATGACACCGATGAATGATGAAGAAATATCCGCGGTAAACAATGAGGATATTGAAAATGAAGAAGCGGAGGTCACGGTAGAAAAAGCTTCGGAAGAAAACGAAAACGCCGCAGAAGCCGAGGATAAAACCGCCGAAGAGCTTAAAGCGGTAAAAGACCAGTTGCTTCGTACAATGGCGGAATACGACAATTTCCGAAAGCGCTCTCAGCGTGAAAAGGAGGCTTTGAGAGCCGAGATAGTAACAAACGTTACTTCTCAGTTTCTGCCGGTCATGGATAATCTCGAAAGAGCGCTCGCGGCGGAATGCTCCGACGAGAATTATAAAAACGGCGTAAAGATGATCTGCGACAGCTTTAACGAAACGCTGAAAAACCTCGGCGTTGAGGAAATAAAGAGCGACGGAGAGATGTTTTCCCCAAGCTTTCACCAGGCGGTTCAGAAGGTTCCGGGCGGCGATGCTGAAAGCGGAACGATAGTTCAGACCTTTGCGAAGGGCTATAAGATCGGAGATAAGGTAATAAGATTTGCCGTAGTTGCCGTAGCGGAATGACCGCGAAAACTACCAATCAAAAACAAAAAATCAAATTGAAAAGGAGATAAATTATTATGAGCAAGATTATAGGAATTGACCTTGGAACAACAAACAGCTGCGTATCGGTCATCGAGGGCGGCGAGCCTGTTGTTATCACAAACTCGGAGGGAAGCAGGACCACCCCGTCCGTAGTAGCTTTTACAAAGGACGGCGAAAGGCTTGTGGGTCAGCTTGCCAAAAACCAGGCTGTACAGAATCCCGACAAGACCGTAATTTCCATCAAGCGTCACATGGGAAGCGACCATAAGGTAGACATCGACGGCAAGAAGTACACCCCGCAGGAAATTTCCGCGATGATACTGCAGAAGCTTAAAAGAGACGCTGAGGCTTATCTTGGTGAGACTGTGACCGACGCGGTAATTACCGTTCCGGCATACTTTACGGACAGCCAGCGTCAGGCTACAAAAGACGCTGGACAGATAGCGGGACTTAACGTTCAGCGTATCATAAACGAGCCTACGGCGGCGGCGCTCGCTTACGGCGTGGATAAGGAAGAGGATCAGAACATCGTGGTATACGACCTCGGCGGAGGTACGTTTGATGTGTCGGTCATCAATATCGGCGACGGCGTTCAGGAGGTTCTTGCTACTGCGGGAAACAACCGCCTCGGCGGCGACGATTTCGACCAGCGCATTATCAATTTCCTCAAAGATGAGTTCAAGAAGTCTGACGGAATTGACCTTTCGAGCGACAAGTTTGCTATGCAGAGACTTAAGGACGAGGCTGAAAAGGCTAAAATAGCTCTTTCAAACTCCACTTCCGTAAACATCTCCATTCCGTATATCACTGCCGACGCGAACGGTCCAAAGCACCTGAATGTCACTCTTTCGAGACCGAAATTCAACGAGCTTACGGCCGACCTTGTTGAAATGACCATGGGTCCGCTCAAGCAGGCGATCGCGGACAGCGGACTTGAGAAGAGCGAGATACACAAGATACTGCTCGTGGGCGGTTCTACGAGAATCCCCGCAGTACAGGATACCGTAAAGAACTTCCTCGGCAAAGAGCCGTTTAAGGGCATAAACCCCGACGAGTGCGTTGCTATCGGCGCTTCTATTCAGGGCGGCGTTCTCAATAAAGAGGTTCAGGGCATAGTCCTGCTCGACGTTACTCCGCTTTCGCTCGGTATTGAGACCGCGGGCGGCGTATGCACCAAGATGATAGAGCGCAACACCACCATTCCCTGCAAGGAGACCAAGACCTTTACCACCTACGACGACAACCAGCCGTCTGTTGATATAAACGTTCTTCAGGGCGAGCGCGAAATGGCGAGAGACAACAAGTCCATCGGAAACTTCCGTCTTGACGGAATCGCTCCCGCGCCGCGCGGAATCCCGCAGATCGAGGTTACGTTCGATATCGACGCAAACGGCATCGTAAACGTTTCCGCAAAGGATAAGGGTACAGGCAAGGAGCAGCACATCTCCATAACCGCCTCCACAAACATGAGCAAGGAAGATATCGACAAGGCGGTAAAAGAGGCCGAGGCGTTCGCGGCAGAGGACAAAAAGCGCCGCGAGGAGGCGGATATCCGCAACGAGGCGGACTCTATGGTTTACCAGATAAAGAAGTCCATGACCGATTTCGGCGATAAGGTAAGCGCCGAGGACAAGGAAAAGGTAGAGCCGAAGATCACCGCGCTTGAGGAAGCTCTCAAGGGAACCGATTCCGAGGCTATCAAAAAAGCGAAGGAAGAGCTTCAGACGGCGTTCTATGAAGTAGCGCAGAAAATTTATCAGGCAAGCGCTCCCGAGGGCGGCGCGCAGGATTTCCAAGGCGCGCAGGACGCAAGCGGCGGAAGTGACGACGACGGCGCTGTTGACGTGGAGTACACCGAAAAGTAATTGAATGGCAATACGCCGAATAGTGCGCTGTTCGGCGTATTTTCCCGTATACAGAGGACGTAATTTATGAACGAAAATCAGAAGGATATCGCGCAAAAGGCGCTTTGCGGGTGGCTGTCCAAGCAGGAGCAGATGGGCGGAAAGCCGCCGAAGAAGATAGAGTTCGCGTTTGCGCTGAAAGACGATCAAAACAACGACAGGATATTTTTCGTGTTCAAATTCAAAAAGAGCGCCGTGGGAAAGTATCTCATCGGAATAGCGGGCGGCTTTGAGAACGAGGAAAGCCAAGAATGCGGCTTGGTTTTCAGCGGATTTGACGAATTTCCCGACGACCGTGACGCGGCAGTTGAGCTTGCATTCAGGATGATCGATTTTATCGTACAATTTGAAGCGAGAAAAAAATTGCAGACTGCTTTCGAGCGTAACCTAAAGTACATCGGCAGCAAGGAGATAGACGCAAAGAAGCTGGCGCGGCAGTTTGTAAAAACAAATACGCGCTTTTTCCTCACTGTAGGGCAGGTCGATATCCCAAGCGGACGGGTGGTCGTGGCAGACCCGCTGTGCTATATGTTCGGAGAACACGTAATAGCTCCAGTGCTTAAGCGAGAAATCCCGAAGGGAACTTATCCCGCCGAGGTCGCGCTGTTCCGCAATCCGCTTGCGGGTATACGAATGTGTACGGCTCGGCTGAGGATAAAGGACAGCGAAGCGGTTCGTTATGAGCTTGCGGAAAGCGAGGATGAAACCGCGGCGGCAAAGTTAAAGGACGGCGTTATGCACGGATTTCCCGTGGACGCGGGAATGATGTGTTTTTGCGACAGTGAGGGCGCGAAGGCTTATGGAGCGTTTCTCGGCAAATGGCATAAGGAAAATCCCGGAAAAAACCATTATGACGACTATTTTGCGGCGTTCTTTGCCGAAAGCGGTAAAAAGCTTCCGCAGTTTCAGCGCGAGGGCGGAGATTTTATCGAATGGACAAATCCCGATACAAACGAGCGTCTGGCAATGATCGCTTCGGGTTTTGGCGACGGGTTTTATCAGAGCTTCTGGGGTTTTGACGGCAAGGGCGAAATTTGCGAACTGATCGTTCCTATGGTAGACCCCGATATATTTGAGGAGTAAAAATGGAAAAACGTGACTATTACGAGGTGCTTGGACTGCAAAAGGACGCTTCTGACGCGGATATCAAAAAGGCGTACAGAAAGCTCGCCAAGCAGTACCACCCCGACTTAAATCCCGATAATCCCGAGGCGGAGGAAAAATTCAAGGAAATAAACGAGGCAAATCAGGTCCTTTCAGACCCCGAAAAACGCGCGAAATACGACCGGTTCGGGCACGCGGGAATTGACTCGAGCTACGGCGGCGGAGCAAACTTTACGGGCGGCTTTGACGGAATTGATCTGGGTGATATTTTCGCGGATATTTTCGGCGGTTTCGGAGGCGGCGGTTTTTCAAGCCGCGCGTCGAGCGGAAGTTCCGCAAAGAGAGGCTCGGATATCGCGGTTACGCTTGAGATAAGCTTTATGGAAGCCTGTAAGGGCGTTTCAAAGGACGTAAAAGTAAGCTGTCTTGAAGAGTGTCCCGAATGCAAGGGCTCGGGCGCTGCCCCGGGAAGCGCGGTAAACACCTGCCCCGACTGTAAGGGCAGAGGCGTCGTGACCGTTCAGCAGCGCAGTATGTTCGGTATGATGCAGACCCAAAGACCCTGTACAAAGTGCGGCGGCAAGGGTAAGATAATCGAAAAGCCGTGTACAAAGTGCGTGGGCTCGGGCAGGACTACACAGACAAAGATCATTTCCGTAAAAGTGCCTGCGGGTGTAGACAACGGCATTACGCTGAGCGTCCGCGGAAAGGGCAGCGCCGGAGTAAACGGCGGCGCGAGCGGTGACCTTAAGGTAAGAATTTCCGTAAAGAGCGACCCCGTATTCAAGCGAGACGAGGACGATATCCTGATAGAATTTCCTATCACCTATATGCAGGCGGTCTGCGGAGCGGAGATCGAGGTGCCGACCATTGACGGAATGGTAAGCTATAAGGTGCCTGCCGGAACACAGCCGGGGCAGGTGTTCAGGCTGCGCGGAAAGGGAGTTCAGCGTCTCCAGAGAAACGAGGGCGACAGAGGCGACCAGCTTGTGAAAATGGTCGTTGAAGTGCCGAAAAATCTGAATAAAAAGCAAAAGGACGCGCTTATAGCGTTTGATGAGACCCTTGATGATAAAAACTACGAAAAGCGAAAGGGCTTTTTCGACAGGATCAAAGATATGTTCAGGTAGTTGTTAGTTATTAGAAATTAATTATAAAGAAGTGACGCGCTCGGAGACCCGAGCGCGTTATTGTTGTTTACAGTATGCTGTCAGTTGTTGATTTGATTTACAAGCTCTTTGAAATGCCTTCCTCTTTCCTCAAAGTTCTTGTAAAACCCGTAGCTTGCGGCGGCGGGGGAAAGAACGACGCGTTTTTTGGCGACGGTTGAAGCGATATTGGCAGCCTCTTCCATATTTTCCGCTGACACAACATTCACAGCCTTGTTTGTAATGAGCTTCGCTATGCGCGCGCTCGTATCGGGAAGAAGGATAACATTCGCGACTTCGCCGCGGTTTAAAAACTCTCCCAGAATGTCGTATGAAATACCTCTGTCCATTCCTCCGAGAATAAGACAGTCGACGCTGTCAAACGCCTTTACCGCCGCGATAGCCGCTTCGGGAACGGTGCTTATGCTGTCGTTTATATACTCAACGCCGTTTATTGCCGCGACTCTTTCAAGTCTGTGCTCGAGCGCCGTGAAGCCCGAAAGGGAAGAAAGGCATTTCTCCGGGTCCGCGCCCGCCTTTACCGCCGCGGCAAGCGCAACGGCGATATTGTATACATTGTGCTTTCCGCAAAGCGATGTGTGTATTTTTTCGGCGGGAATAACGCTGCCCAAAATTGAAATAAACTTTCCGTCCGTTGTTATATCCGCGTTGTCATCAAGCGCGGCTGTTACGATCTCCGCGCCCGTTTCAAGCGGCAACAGATCGCTGTTTACAATTGCAGTACCGCCCTTTTGCTGAAACCGCGCGATATTTCTCTTGGCGTTTGCGTAAGCGTTGAAATCAACATAGTGATCGAGATGCTCGGGGAAAATGTTAAGCAAAACCGATATATCGGGAGAATGACTTACAAACTCAAGCTGATGACAGCTCATCTCTAAAACCGCCACGGTATCGCCGTTCATTTCTTCAAGCCTTTTCAGCGGCGGAACGCCGATGTTTCCGATAAGCATTGAATTTATGCCGTTTGCTTGCAAAAAATGATAAACAAGAGAAGACGTAGTTGATTTTCCCTTTGTTCCCGTAATTCCTATTATTTTGCAGGGGTGAAGCCTTAACAACAGCTCTGTCTGAGTGAGTATCTTAGCCTTTGCGGCGCTGTCGAGGCTGTCTTTGATGATAACTCCCGGCGACTGTAAAATGAGGTCGTATTCCGCGCATTTTTCGAGATAGCCTTCTCCCGAAATTACCGTTACATTCGGTATTTCAAGCTCATTCATATCAGCAACCGCAATTTCACCGCACACATCAAGCGCCTGCAAGATCTCGAGCCAGCTTTTCCCCTCGCGCCCGAAGCCGAGTATAACTGCTCTCTTGCCGTTAAAGACAGGTTTCAGCTCTTCATAATTCATTTCGCAAGCCCCTTTACAAGCTTTATAATTTTATCGGGAACATAATTGTTATTATCGAAAAATGTCGTTAAATCAACGGGCTGATAATTCGGAAAATGTTCTTCAAACCGTTTTAAAAGCGTAGGAGGGCTGTTTCTGCGCCGTTCGAGCGCTTTTTTCAGCGACAGCCTCACCTCGTTTTTTGTTCCGACGCATTCAAACGGCTTATCTTCGCCGTCGAGCATAAGCCCGTCGAGCATTTCGGCAAGCCCGGCTTTTTCCAGCAAATTCTCCCCGAAAATTTTTATCAGCGTTTCGTCGTCAAGAAACGCCGAAAGCAGTATATACACATACAGACACTTTGCGCAGTTACAGCACCACACGTCCGTTTTTCCCCCAAGATTACAGCTCTGAAAAACGGAAAAATACCGCGGGTGTTTTACAAACGCCCGCGCTATCTGCCACTCTGAAAGAGGACGCAGCAGGCTGAAATACTCCGGGCATTCTCCGAAGGACTCCGCGCAGTATTCTCGGAAATCTTTTTCAAATTCTGTGGATTTACTGTATTGGTGATTTATTTCTTTACCCTCGACATAGCTTTCGTTCGCGCTGCTTTCGTTTGAGAGCGCGATATAGCGCACATTGAGCATTATCCCGTGTAACAGCGCGGAAAACGCCACCACCGCCGAAAACGGCGTGTGGCCGTTCAAATAGCCGCGCGCGTTAAGCTCCAAGAGAGTTTTGTCAATCGTTCTTTTCGGGCAGACCGCCTTTTCTTGTGCGATTTCCGCCGCCTCGACACAGCCCGTGGTCGCCTTTCGCGGGTTTATGATGTAAGGAGTTATGTCCTCGCCCGCCTGTCTGAGCAGTTCAAGCGTTACCACGCTGTCCTTTCCGCCGCCTACGGGAACAAGAGTACCTTTCAGGTTTGCGTGAATTTCGGGAAGCGGCTCGGGTTCGGGAGCGATTATTGTCATAAAGCTGTCAAAGTCCGCGTCGATGTTGTTGCGGTAGAAAAACTCGCCCAGACCGTTGAAGTACAGCTTTTTCCACCAGCTCTTCTGCCGGTCGGAAAGCCCGCCGCACCTTATCTCAACCGTCGGACAGCACGCGCATTTCCAGTATGAAACAAGCTCCGCCATACCGAGCGAAAACGCCGCGGCTTCAAGCTGTTTACAGGAAAAATGCCCGTACATATAGTTTCGGTCAAACTCCCATTTGGGATAGAAATGAAATTCGTCTATCTGAAAATGAAACGTAAGGCTTTGCTCTTTAAGCTCATAGCTGTGATAAATAAAAAGAGGGTGTTCTTTCCGGAGCTGTTCGTAAGTAAGCATGTATTACCTCGTTAATCAACAATGATGGGTTTAGCGGTAAAATCGTATCCGCAGGGGCGCGGATCTTCAAACGCAAGAGAATAGATATCGCCGAGCCTTGCCTCAAAGACCGCCTGCCTGTGGGCGGCGGAAGAAGTCTGAGAGATCGCCTTGAGCGAGGTGTCTATCGGTATTTTGCACTTTGCGGCGGATAAAACCTCCCTGCCTCTATCGTTCATTCCAAGCACATGGATATAGGCGGGCGGAGCTGAGGATATCTGCTTTGTTATTCCCAAAAACGCACACAGAACGGCGCGGCGCACCCTTGCAAGCGTAACGCTTTTGTTTTTCGCCGCAAAATACAGCTCTTCAAGCGACTTTGCCGTGCGCGAGGCTTTGTAAAGTCTGTTTCCGAGACCGTTTACACAGTCGTATATCTGCTCGAAGCTGTCCGGAGAAAGAATGCGTAGTTTGGCTAAAACCGCGCGCTCAAGCCGCATAATATCCGCTGTCGGCGCGTTGGCTACAGGCGCAAACGCGGAATAGTCTTCGCCGTCGCGTATTTTTCGGCGTATAGCCGACGCGCTGGAAAATTCCCCTAAAGCCGCGCTTTCGTCATCGTGCGGAACAGTGCGCGTGACTGTAAACGGCGTTATTCTGCTTCCGATATCATCAAGGGCGCTGAGATATTCGATGGCGAGGGTGTTGTTGGGGCTTTGGATGACTTCGCTGACGTCCTCTGTGTAGTATTCGCGAAGAGCCGCCTGCAAAGCGGCGGGATAGCTTTTTCCGC
Organism: Oscillospiraceae bacterium; assembly: GCA_022508885.1. Lineage (GTDB taxonomy): Bacteria > Bacillota > Clostridia > Oscillospirales > Ruminococcaceae > CAG-115. The sequence goes on from JAFLUG010000001.1 coordinate 49,735, forward strand.
GCTGTATCTGCTCGTCAAATTTCGCCGAATGGATACAGTATTCTATCGCCGCCGAGGCTTCTTTAAGCGGCGGAATATCCCCGCTTTCACTGCCGAAGGACAGCATATCCACACAGCCCAGCGCCGAAATTATGCTTACAGCTCCCCTCGCGAATCCCTCGGCGGACATAAGCGAATACCTCGACGGAAGCTCTATCACCAGGTCCGCGCCGTTATCGACAGCGGTTTTAGCGCGGACATATTTGTCGAAAACAGCAAGGTCTCCGCGCTGAACGAAATTTCCGCTCATTATGCTTATGATATGCGTAGCTCCCGCTTTTCTTGTCTGTTCGATATGATATCTGTGTCCGTTGTGAAACGGATTGTATTCCGCAATGATTGCCGCTGTTTTCATTATATTTCCCCTTTCGCAGATTTGCTAATTATATTCTACTTATATTTTACAACATTTGTTAAATAAAATCAATAAAAATTTTCAAAAAGCACTTGATTTTTTTGGCAAAATGTTTTAAAATAAGAGTGGCTTATTATGTATCTAATTCTATGAAAGGATTTTTAGGACAATGAAGATTTTGGTAATCAATGCGGGCAGCTCTTCGCTTAAATATCAGCTTCTTGATATGGACAACGAGAGCGTGATCGCAAAGGGAAACTGCGACAGAATAGGCATAGGCGGTCACATCAAGCACTCGACCTTTGACGGCAGAGAGGTCGATACAGACTGCGATTTCCCGACTCATACCGAGGCTTTTGAAAAGCTGGTAGATGTTCTGACTAAGGGCGACGCGGCAGTTATCAGCTCTATGGATGAAGTAAACGCAGTAGGACACCGCGTGGTGCACGGAGGCGAGGTCTACAACAAGACTATTCTCGTAACCGACGAGGTGATAAAGCAGATAGAGGACCTGAAGGACCTTGCTCCTATACACAATCCCCCGAATGCTACGGCTATCAGAGCCTGCAAAAAGGTTTTCCCCGCGAGCACACCGCAGGTTGCCGTATTCGACACGGCGTTTCATCAGACAATGCCCGAAAAGGCATATATGTTCGGTCTGCCGTATGAGTGCTATGAAAAGTACGGCATAAGAAAGTACGGCTTCCACGGAACCTCTCACCGCTTTGTTTCTCAGGCGCTTGCCGACGCGATGGGCAAGGACTTAAAGGACCTTAAGATCGTTTCCTGCCATCTCGGAAACGGCTCGTCGATAACGGCGGTAGAGGGCGGAAAGTCGATAGACACGACAATGGGCTTTACTCCCCTTGACGGCGTTATAATGGGAACGCGCTCGGGCTGCGTGGACGCTTCGGCGGTTACCTTCATTCAGAATAAAATGGGACTTTCGCCCAACGAAACAAGCGATCTGCTCAATAAAAAGTCGGGCTTCCTCGGAGTTTCCGGAGTATCGAGCGACGCGCGCGACCTCGGCGCTGCCGCGGCGGACGGCAACAAGAGAGCAAAGCTCGCGCTCGAGATGCTGCGGTATGAGATAAAGAAGTACATCGGCTCTTACGCGGCAGTCATGAACGGACTTGACGCGGTCCTGTTCACAGGCGGAATAGGCGAGAACTCCGACGATCTGCGCGAGGACGTTTGCTCCAACATGGAATACCTTGGCATAAAGATCGACAAGTCCGTAAACAAGGGACTTCGCGGAAAGCTTGCTAAAATATCCGCTCCCGACAGCAAGGTCGAGGTATGGGTAGTTCCCACCAACGAGGAACTTCTCATCGCACGCGACACAAAGGCGCTTGTTGAGGGAAAATAATTCGGCTGACAGCAATGAATAAAAATCAAACGCGCTCGGAATTTTCCGGGCGCGTTGTTTTTGGTATTAACGAAACATACTTCTCTGTAAATAGGATCAGCCTACTTCAAGCTTTTTCTCTATTTCCTCTAACCTATCCATCAGAGCATCCTGGATCTGATTGTAGTATGCTTCTTCCTCTGCCGTCATAGCGGCATATTCCTCTTCTTGCGGGTAGCTGTTTGTGAGCCATTCAATACCCTGTTCGTTGATGCTCGTCTTAAACTCGTTGACCTCTTTCTCAAAAGCGGCATAATCGGTCATACCGCCGGCTATGAAGTCGTCTACCATTTTAGAATAAACATTCAGGTAATTTTCGGTGATCCACGAGTCATATCCGTCCAAAAGCTCTTTCATAACAGGACGTATACCCTCTGTTGTACCGGTGCTGTCCGTACTGTCAGAGCTTGTGCCGGTGTCGCTGCCGGTGGTATCGGAGCTGCTGTTTTCCGTAACAGAGCTGTTTTTGCTGCTGTTGGTGTCATCGGATTTCTCCTCGGAGCATCCTGCCATTGACAGCGCCACTATTGACGCCAGAATGATTGCTGTAAACTTTTTCATAAATAAGCCTCCAAAAAATTTGATTTACTTTTCGATTATAATCACCTTTTTATTTTTTGTCAAGCCTTTATCTATGAAATTATACGATTAAACAAATATTGTTGGAAATGTAGAATATTTTTGTTACAACTGATTTTAAGTTTTAAACACAGAATAAGTTGTGTGTTGTTAAATATTTGCCGTGTGCTGTCAGAACCATCCGTTTACCGCGTTGTAAAAGAGCGTATCCTGATTTACGACAGTAAAATCATAAGTCTTGCCCTTATAGGTTATAACAAGCTTGTCGCAGCCCTCAAAGACGGTGTTTGAGATCTTTTTGAGGCTGTCGGGCAGGGTCGCTTTTTCAAGCGCGGAGCAGTTGTAAAACGCGTTGCGGTCGATCTCGGTCACTCCCTCGGGGATCACAATTTCGGTAAGAGCCGTACACTTGTAAAACGTATGCTTATCAATATAAGTAACGGTCGAGGGGAGCGTCACGCTCTTGAGCGCGGGACATTCCGTAAACGCGCCGTTGCCGATTGTTGTTACGCTGTCGGGAATAACAACGCTTGTAAGTGTATCGCATTTCTGAAAGGCATATTCGTCAATGCCGACAATCTTATAGCCCTGTATAGTGGACGGTATAACAAGGTCTCCGCCCGCTCCCTTATACTTATAGATAACCGCTCCGCCCTCTGCCGACATAAGCTGATAATCCTTGTCGGACGTGCCGTTGTTGGAAGCTTCCGAGGAATTGCTCTCGGAATTACCCGAATTGTCGGAGCTTACTTCACTCGAATTATCCGTGCTGTTCTCGCTGTCCGAAGAGCTTTCGGGAACGCTTGTGTCATCGGGCTTTGATGTATCATCGGGTTTTGAGCTGCTTGTTGAAGATGACGAGTTTGACGGCTTGTCCGCCGAATCGTTGTTTTCGCTATTGCACGCGGTAAGCGTAAGCATTGCCGCGCAAAGCAGAATTGCCGAGAGTTTTTTCATTTTGTTCATTGTCTTTGTCCTTCCTTTTTGCCGCTTATAATTAAACGGCTAAACATTTAGTTTTTACAGACAATTGTTATCTGTACAATCTATTATAGTCGCAAATCAAATAGCTGTCAATAATAAAAGCGTAAATTCGTCGATTTAAATAAATGAAATGTAATGTACATAGCGAAAACTAACAGATATGTCATTATAATGACAAAAAGGAAGTGGCGAGATGACATATTATGAAAATCTTCGGGTCATACGCGAGGACAGAGGACTTACACAGAAGCAGATAGCCGAGGTTCTTGAAACTACCCAGCAGTATTATTCCGACTACGAAAACGGCAAGCGGGAGATACCCATACGCGTGTATATAAAGCTGTCTCGTTATTACGGCGTAAGCATAGACTATCTCGCGGGAGAGACCGATATATCAGAGCCCTCCGCTGAATGAGCAAAAACAGGCGCGGCATAACGGCGATTTACGATAATCTATAAAGTACGGCAGGCACAGTCCTGCTGTTTTTGTTGATTAGTTAAATTGCTAAAAAAAACTTTGTAAAAATCGGAAAATATCTATAAATATTATATTGCAGGACGGAGAAAATAATGGTATAATATAAGTTGGCAGTTTATGCCTGAATTTATAGATACATTATTCGGAGGAATACAACTAATGTTTGGAATCAACAAGGATATCGGAATTGATCTGGGAACGGCAAACACGCTTGTTTATATGAGAGGAAAGGGTATTATTATCCGCGAGCCGTCGGTTGTCGCTGTCGATAAAAAGGCTAATCAGGTGAGATACGTCGGTCAGGAGGCGAAAGAGGTAATAGGAAGGACCCCCGGCTCTATCATTGCCGTAAGACCGCTTAAGGACGGAGTTATAGCGGATTTTGACATGACCTCTATCATGCTCGGCCAGTTTATAAAAAAGGCGCTTAAGGGCAGAGGCAGAGCGAGAGTTATTATCTGCATCCCCTCGGGAGTAACCGAGGTAGAGCGCAGAGCCGTTAGAGAAGCCGCGCAGCAGGCGGGCGCCAAGCGCGTTTCGATCATTGAGGAGCCTATGGCGGCGGCTATCGGCGCGGGACTTCCCGTGGCTGAACCCGTGGGCAGCATGATCGTCGATATCGGCGGCGGCACAAGCGAGGTAGCTATCATATCTCTCGGCGGAATAGTTGCCGCGCGCTCGGTGAGAGTTGCGGGAGACGAGTTCGATTCGGCGATAATCAACTATATCAAAAAGAAATATAATCTTCTCATCGGTGAAAGAACAGCCGAAAACATCAAGACAGGCATCGGCTCCGCGGCGAGAATAAGCGAGACAGAGCCTGTTATGGATATCCGCGGAAGAAATCTTCTGAACGGACTTCCCGAAAACATAACGATAAAGAGCGAGGAAGTAAGAGAAGCGCTTTATGAGCCGCTTTCAAGAGTAATAGAGGCTATCAAGACGACGCTTGAAAAATGCCCGCCCGAGCTTGCGGCGGATATCATCGAAAGCGGGATCATGCTTGCGGGAGGCGGCGCGCTTTTAAAGGGTCTCGATAAGCTTATCCACGATGAAACGGGAATGCCGGTAAAGATAGCCGAAAGACCGCTTGACTGCGTAGCGGACGGCACGGGAAAGGTCCTCGAGAATATTGATAAGCTTGAGGACGTATTGTCCGAAGATGAAACTATTTATTGATCTCATCCGATAACGATAATTGATATATTGATATATTGAAAAATAATGAGCTATGAAAGAATTTTTCCACAGCGTAAAATTTAAGATCCTTATTTGTCTGGGCGCGCTTCTTTTGGGGCTTATGGCGTATGCGGCGGTTACCCTCGGAACGGAAACTCCGCCCGAGCAGATCGTCGGAACGCTTCTTTATCCGTTTACCTCCGCGGCAAACGCCGTAGCGGACGGCGTGTCGGGATTTATTGACACGATGGTAAACGCAAACTCATATAAAGCGGAAAACGAGGAGCTTAAAGCCCAGCTTACCGAGCTTTACAAAAAGACAAAGGATTATGATACGATCGCCGATGAAAACGATCAGCTGAGGGAGATGCTCGGACTTAAAGAAAAAAATCCCGATTTCATTTTCTCCGAAAGCTGCAACGTTACTTCCAGAGTCCCGAATGACATTTACGGAGGTTTTACTGTCGGAAGCGGAAAATCGAGCGGGCTATCGCTTTATGACCCGGTTGTTACTTCGGTGGGGCTTGCCGGGAGAGTTACGTCTATTGCGGAATATTACGCGAGAGTTGAGACCATAATCAGTCCGAATGTAAATGTGGGCGTGTATTCAATACGCTCAAGGGTGACAGGCGTTATTGAAAACACTATTGAAAGCGCCCAGGACGGAATGTGTATTATGGGCGGTATTCTCAAGGACGCAGATATAGCTGTGGGAGATGTGGTTTTTACCTCGGGTAAAAGCGGGCTGTACCCCGACGACCTTATGGTCGGAACAGTGGTTGAGATAATTGACGACGCGAACGGTCTTTCCAAGCACGCTGTTGTAAAGCCCGCGGTGGATGTTTTTAGCGTAACCTCGGTATTTGTAATTACTGATTTTGACGGAAAGGGTGTACCCTTCGAGATTGAAGAATAAGATGAAAAATTCTCTCGGAAGCAGGGCGCGCTCGCGCAGGGCAATGCTGAGAGTTATTCTGCGGTGGACGATTTATGCCGCGATCATGATCTTGTTTTATCTGTTTTCCTGCAATCCGCTTATAAGGGGTTTTTGTCCGCTTTTGCTTATCCCGCTGGCGACAGCGGTCGCGATGTTTGAGGGAGATCTTGCCGCGGGTATTTTCGGAATGCTCTGCGGACTGCTTATGGATATGGCAAACGGAAGCTCGCTGGCGGGTTTTTACGCATTATGGCTTTTATTTGCGTGTCCGGCGATCTCGCTGTTTTCGCGTTTTTTACTTAAAGTAAACTTTGTCTCGCATTTCGTGATAAACGCGGGTGTTGCGCTGGTGATAGCTGTTCTGGATATGCTGTTTTTGCACTGGGTATGGGAAGGAACGCAAAGCGTGGTATCCTTTGTGAGAGTGGTTTTGCCGTCTTATTTCGGGTCGGTTTTGTTTTCCATCCCTATTTATTTTTTGATTTCACTTGTGGTATCAAAGCTCAGTCCCAGCGACCGCAGAAAGCTCGGTTCTTCTGCCCGCGGTGCGGATGATTCGGAGGAAAAAGAGAACGGCGGCTGATATGTTGTTTTTGTTTTGAGACAGCGCGTGTTTTGTATTGGGTGATCATTATGTCAAAGGTTTCATATATAATAAGGACAATGATTTTAGTGGTGATGGTGGTGGTGCTATCGTTTATGTGCGGCCTCAGGCTTATGCAGACGCAGATCGTAGACGGCGAAAAGTATCTCGAAATGACCAAGACCACATATTCCGCCGAGCAGGACGTAGAAGCGACAAGGGGAATGATCGTTGACAGCAGCGGAAAAGTCTTTAACACAAATAAGATCGTATATTCCGTGAATTTTCAGTATTCGCTTCTGAAAGAGGGAACCGAAAACGAGATAATTTACCGAGTACTTAAGGTGCTGATGAAAAACGGCGAGGAATGGAACGAAAGCCTGCCGATAAACAAAACACAGCCCTATAACTTTATGGGCGGAAAAGACAGCGCAGTGGCAAAGCTCAAGAAAACGCTTAAGATCGCCGAATATGCCTCCGCGGAGGACTGTATGTACTGGCTGTATGAAAAATACGGCATAAGCGATAAATACGATGAGGAAATGAGAAGGCTTATCGCGGGCGTCCGTTATGAGATGACGATAAAGGATTTTTCCAACAAAAACAAGTTTGTTCTTATCTCGGACATAAAGGACGATACGTTTCACGAGCTTAAGGAGCTTTCGACAATGCTCAGCGGCGTTGACATAACCGGAAGCTGGGAGCGCGTTTATCTGAACAGCGAGCTTGCGGCGCACTACAGAGGAACTGTCGGGGCTATCTCGGCGGATCAGTATAACGAGCTTAAGGCAGAGGGCTATACTCTCAACGACATAATAGGCGTAAGCGGGATAGAGTCTGCTCTTGAAAGCACGCTTCGCGGAACGCGCGGGGTGCGCACCATAACCTACGGCTCGGACGGAATGATGATCTCCGATGAGATAACTCAGGAGCCCGTCCCGGGTAATTCCGTGATGCTGACTATTGACGCGGAGTTTCAGCAGCTTGTTCAGGACGCGCTCAATTATCATATTCAGTGGCTCAAGGGCGACCACTGCAGAAAGTATGCCACTGCCTATCTTGGCTCGAACTATCTCAGAGAGGACTGCGAAGCGGGGGCTGTTGTGGTGCTCGATGTCAAGACAGGCGGAGTGCTTGCAATGGCAAGCTATCCGAATTATGACATAAACGATTATGTGAATAATTACGCGGAGGTAATGAACAGGGAGTTTTCGCCTGTATTCAACCGCGCGCTTAACGGGACCTACCGTCCCGGCTCTACCTTTAAGACCATAACCTCGGCGGCGGGGCTTATGGAGAGTAAGATAACCACCACAAGCACGATACACTGCGCTCATAATTATATGTATTACGCGCCCGGTTTTGTGCCTACCTGCCTCGGCTCGCACGGAAGCATTGACGTAAGGGACGCTCTTATGTATTCCTGCAACATTTTCTATTATGAGACCGCGCGCAGGCTTGGAATAGATACGCTCGCGGCTTGGGCGGCAAGGTTCGGGATCGGCACCGATTTAGGCTTTGAGCTTTCGATGAAGACAGGGCAGATGTCGTCGCTCGAGGTTTATGATGAAATGGGTCTTGAGTGGCACGCGGGAGATATCGTTCAGGCGGGTATAGGGCAGTGTGAAACGCTCGTTACGCCGCTTCATCTTGCCGTTCAGGCGATGACCTTAGCCAATAAGGGCGTAAGATATACTCCGCATATCGTGAAATCGGTTTACAATTACGATTTTTCGCAGAAGCTGTATGACAAAGAGGCTGTTGTGGCTGATGATATGTCAATACTGCCGAATATGACGGAATATATGAACGCCATACGCGACGGAATGAAGCGTGTCGCTAACCGCGACGGATATTATCCCATTCCCAATAAGGGATATGTAAACGTGTATGACTATGTGGGCGTAGGAGTGAGCAACGTCGCGATAAAAACGGGCTCGCCCCAGGTTTCGGAGAATGTTTTCAATGGAGCGATAGTCGGCTTTTATCCCGCGGAAAATCCCGAGATCGCCATAGGAATACTGCTTGAAGAAGGCGAGCTTGCGAAGTACATGGTCGCTAATCTCATAAAGGCTTATACAACAGGCTCTATCTCAACCAATTATGATGAAAACGGAGTGCCTATCAGCCCGGTCTGAATATATTGTTTGTAAAAAATTGCATAAAAGCTGTTGTGTAAAATCACTAAAAATACTTTGAAAAAGTAACGAAATTCACGAAATTTATCATAAAATGAAAAAAACTCTTTTCATATCTATCTTTTTGTGGTAAAATCAAAGTAGTGTATAGATGATAATCCTAATCGGCATTTTTTGTTTGATGTCTGTCTGACGTCGGAGAGGGGAAAAATATGTCACAGATTATTGCGGTTACTGCCGGAAAGGGCGGAACGGGAAAATCAACTACATCTGCCAATGTCGCGACGGGTCTTGCTACGCTCGGTCATAAGACTCTGCTCGTAGAGCTTGACTTTGGTCTGCGCTGTCTTGATATCATGCTTGGTATCAAAGATAAGGTAAAGCACGATATCGGAGAATATCTCGAGGGGAAGATCGATATTCTCACGGCGACGACTATGGTAGAGCGTGTTCCAAATCTGTCGCTTGTGTGCGCTACGAGAAACCCGTTTATTGATATAAACGCACAGAAGATCATGGCGGTTTGTGAGGAAATGCGCGAACATTTTGAGTATATTATCATCGACACGGCGGGTGTGGGGAGCTCGGTTTTCAGCGTGATCAAGGCAGCGGATCTTATTCTCATGGTTACTACGCCGGATACTGTCTGTGTCCGCGACGGCGCGATTCTGTCGGACTTTTTGTATGTTAAAAACTGTATAAATCAAAGGCTTATTATAAACAAGGTAAGCCCGAGGTTTAAAGAAGAAGATATCCTCTATGACCTTGACGAGGTCATGGACAGCGTGGGGATCCCGCTTATCGGCGTTGTTCCCGAGGATGTAAACATAAAGATATGCGGCGCGAAGGGCGAGGCGCTTCCGACATCATGCGGAGGCTATAAGGCTTATTCTGCTATCGCAAAGCGCATAGACGGACAGGATGTTCCTCTTACAATAAGCATTGATTAAGGCTTACGATAAAACCCCATCTTCTTTGTAAGTCTGTGGCGGACTCCGGAAAGCCGCGCGTGCGGCAGGTTACTCGGCATTTTACAGAGCAATTCGGATAGGAGTTTTGGTAAAAACAGGAGGTGTCGGTTTTGAATGTGGCATTGATAGCTCATGACGCAAAAAAAGAACTTATGGTGCAGTTTTGCATAGCATACTGCGGAATCTTAAGCAGATATAATATTTGCGCCACAGGTACTACCGGAAAGCTTGTGGGGGAGGCTACGGGTCTTCAGATACAGCGTTTTCTCAGCGGTTCTCAGGGCGGCGACCAGCAGATCGCTTCGGCTATCAGCTGTAACGAGGTCGATTTGCTTATATTCTTCCGCGATCCCCTTACTATGAAGTCTCACGAGCCGAACGACATAAACATTCTTCGGTTGTGTGATGTGCATAATATCCCGGTTGCGACCAACATAGCTACCGCGGAGGCTCTCATACACGCGCTTGAAAACGGCGATCTGGACTGGCGCGAGTACATGAGATAAGCTTGGTTTTGGAAATTGAAGCGCGTCGTTCGGCGCGCTTTTCTTATGGATTGGATTTTCAGATAATGAAAAAGACAGAGAATTATAGTTTAAAAAATGTATTTGGCAGGGCTATGGCAATAGCCGTGCCGATGATGATACAAAACGGCATTACAAACGCCGTGGGGCTTGTGGACAATGTAATGGTCGGAAGTCTCGGCTCGGAAGCGATAACAGCGGTCTCGATAGTCGGACAGCTTATTTTCGTGTTTAATCTCGGGATATTCGGTGGACTTTCGGGACCGGCGATATACGGCGCGCAGTATTTCGGTCAGAAAAATATTGAAGGTTTTCGCGATACAGTAAGGATAAAACACTGGATAGGTCTTGCGGTGCTTTTGGCGGGTCTGGCGGCGTTTATCTTCGGCGGCGGGTTTCTTATAAACCTTTATCTTAAAGGCGAGAGCGAGGAGATCGACCCCGAGCTTACAATGCGGATAGCAAAGCAGTATCTCGGCATTATGCTATGGGGACTGCCGCCGTTTGTAATAACGCAGATCTTCGCGGGAAGCCTCAGAGAGACAGGCTCGGCGGTAAAGCCTATGATAGCGGGAGTCGTTTCGGTCGTTGTTGACATTGTCGGAAACTGGCTGCTTATCTACGGAAACTTAAACTTTCCGAAAATGGAGGCGCGCGGCGCGGCGCTTGCGACAGTTATCGCTCGTTTTGCGGAGCTTATTGTTCTGATAATATTGATGTACTCGAAAAAGAAGAAACACGAGTTTTTAAGCGGCTTGTACAAAAGGCTGACAATTCCCCGCGAAACAGCCGGAAAGCTTATTGGGAAAAGTCTGCCGATATTCTTCAACGAGTTTTTGTGGGCAGCCGGAATAGCGATACTTACACAGATATATTCGCAAAAGGGTATTGAGATAGTCGCGGGACTGAATATCTCAAACGCGCTTTGCAATCTTCTTAACGTTGTATTTGTGGCTCTCGGCAGCGCGGTGGGGATAATCGTGGGTCAGGCGCTCGGCGCGTCGGAGTATCTGAGAGCGAAAAAGGAAGCCTTTGCGCTTATGTGGTTTACCGGTGGAATAAGCGCGCTTTTGACGGTAATTCTTATCGCGTTTTCGGAGGTATTTCCAAACGCCTATGAAACCTCGGAGGCGGTAAAAAACTACGCGTCAGAATTTATAGTCGTAACGGCACTGTTTTTCCCAGTCCAGGGCTTTTTAAACGCGCTTTATTTTACACTCAGAAGCGGCGGAAAGACGCTTGTCACTTTTCTTTTCGACAGCGTTTATTCCTGGGTCGTGGGAGTGCCGGTTGCGGCGGCATTATGCGCGTTTACCGATATTCCCGTGCTTTATGTTTACGCGATAGTTCAGGCGTTGGACTTAGTTAAGGTGGCAATAGGCTGTATATTGATAAACAAAGGTGTATGGGTAAGCAATATAGTGGAAAAGCAGTGATGGAGAAAATATGCTTGTAACATATGACGGTATTGTAATCTCGCGGCGTACAGTCGGCGAAAGCGGCGTTTTTATCGACATTCTCACAGATGATCAGGGTATCATTGAAGCCGCGGCTCACGGGGCTAATAAGATCAACAGCAATCTTCTGGCGTCGTCGGCATTGTTTTCCTACGCCACCTTTTGCCTCAGCAAGTCTAAGCTGAGGTATACCGTAAACTCCGCAAAGCCGAAGTTCAGCTTTCACGAGATAGGTCAGGATATCGAAAAGCTTGCGCTCGCGTCGTATTTCGCACAGGCGGTGAAATTCTGCACGCCTTCCGAGCAGCCCCAGGACAGTATAGTAAGGTTTTTCGCGATAGCGCTGTATGAGATAATGAGCGGACGTCCGCTCAACTTTGTAAAGGCGGCGTTTGAGCTGAGATACAGCGCGGAGCTTGGCTTTGCGCCGAATTTAGTTGCGTGTGATAACTGCGGAAGCTATGAGTGCGAACAGGGAATGTATTTCCTTCCGAACGGAGCAAGGCTTATCTGCGCTGACTGTTTTAACAAGGACTACGGCGGCGAATACGAGCTTTTAGACGACGGTACGCTTTCGGCGATGAGAAACATAATTTTTTCTCAGCTTGATAGATGCTTTAAATTCAATGTTTCGGCAAATGCCGGAAAACAGCTTTCGAGAATATGTGAAAAGCACTTTCTGAACAGCGCCGAAAGAAGCTTTCCCGCGCTGAATTATTACAAGAGTCTGTATTTGTGATTTTTTGCGTAAAATACGCAAAAAAACTTGACAAAAAGAAAAAATGATGTTACAATAAAATTACAAGAAAACGGCAAAATTTTTTGAAAGGAATGATTTAAAATGGGCAAGTTTGAAATCAAAAAGACCAAAAACGGCGGTTTTATGTTCAATCTCAAGGCAGGAAACGGCGAGATCATCGCTACAAGCGAGACCTACAATTCGCTTGACGCCTGCAAAAACGGAATTAACAGCGTAGCGACAAACGCACCCGAGGCTCCGATAGAGGATCAGACCGTTGAAGGGTACGCCACCGAAAAGAACCCTAAGTTCGAGATATATGTGGACAAAAAGGGAGAATTCCGTTTCCGTCTTAAGGCTAAAAACGGTCAGATAATCGCGACGGGCGAGGGCTATAAGGCAAAGGCCGGCTGTAAAAACGGAATTGAAAGCATCAAGAAAAACGCTGTTGACGCAAAGGTCGTTGAGGTTGAGGACAAATAACGTTCTATAGTAAACGGCAACAAAATAATCAAAACGCGCTCGGTTTTCCGAGCGCGTTTTTACGTTATTTATTTCAATTCGACTACTGTAACTCCCGCTTCGCCCTCGCCGTACTCACCGAGACGAAAGCTTTTTACGGCGGGGTTTCGGCGCAGGGCGGTATGAACAGCGGCTCGTAGAGCGCCCGTACCCTTTCCGTGAATAATAACTATCTGCGAAAGCCCCGACATAAGCGCGCCTGCGATAAAGCGCTCTACCTCGATAACGCCCTCGTCGCCCATTCTGCCGCGGATATCGAGTTCCATACCGCCGCGGCGGGTCATGTTGGACGAAGCGACCTTTTTAACTTTTCCGGCAGGCTGAGTCTGAACGGGCTTTTTTTCTATCAGCCTGAGATTATTCGCGTTTGTTTTGACCTTCATAGAGCCTGTCTGAACATAGCAAACGCCGTTTATATTCGGAACAGTGATAAGCGTGCCCTCTCTGTTTGTATCGAAAAGCTTTACCGTGTCGCCCTGTTTAAACGGGCGCGGCGGGATATATTTCTCCTCGCGGCGTTCTATAACGGGATTAGCCTCGTCCTGCATTTTGTTGAGCGCGGAGTTTGCGCGGGACTTCGCGTCGGAAATTCCCTTTCGAAGAGCCTCTTTGTCCTTGATTTTTTTCAGCTCTTCAAGCTCGTTCAATAAAATATTCGACTGCGCGCGCGTCTGCTCTACAATGCTCAAGGCGCGCTGTCGTGCGTTTTCAAGCTCCTTTTCCTTCTGCGCCTCAAGCTCGGAGAGCTTTTGCTTAAGCTCGCTTTCGGTCATTTTTGCGTTTCGCTCGGACAGCTCCATGCTTGCCCTTAATTCCTCAAGCTCCTTTCGCGACTGCTCGAGCTTGTCAATGACCTCCTCAAACCGCTTATTTTCCGAGGTAACGAGATTTTCCGCGCGGTTTATCACATTTTTCGGCATACCGAGGCGCTGTGAAATGGCAAACGCGTTTGACTTTCCCGGAACGCCCACAATCAGCCTGTAAGTGGGCTTCAGGGTTTCCACGTCAAACTCGCAGCTTGCGTTTTCAACGCCCTCCGTGTCAAGCGCGAACATCTTTACTTCCTGATAGTGAGTTGTCGCAAGCACCTTAGAGCCGCGGTCATTAAGCTCGGTGAGAATTGAAACTGCGAGCGCCGCTCCCTCTACGGGGTCGGTGCCGCTTCCCAATTCGTCGATAAGAACAAGCGATCTCTCGGTAGCGTTGTTTATAATTCCCACAACATTCGTCATATGCGAAGAGAAGGTAGAAAGGCTTTGCTCGATGCTCTGCTCGTCGCCGATATCGACAAATATCCTGTCGAAAACGCCTATCACGCTTCCGTCGCCCGCGGGTATCATAAGTCCGCACGCCGCCATAAGCGAAAGCAGTCCTACGGTCTTTATCGAAACGGTTTTTCCGCCCGTGTTGGGGCCTGTTATGATAAGACATCCGTATTTCTCGCCTATTTCGACCGAGATAGGAACAGCCGTATCGCGGTCAAGCAAAGGGTGACGCGCGCGGTTTAATATTACTTTCGGTTTGTCAACTATTTCGGGAGTGACCGCCTTCATTTTCGCTCCGAGATTTGCTTTGGCGAAATGCAGCTCGAGTATCTGAGAGAGCCTGAAGTTTTCGGAGACAGCGTCGGCGTTTGTTCCTATTTCCTCGGATATTTCGCGCGTTATACGCTCGATCTCAGCCTGCTCGCGGTTTTTCAGAATGCGTATTTCGTTGTTTGCTTCTACCACGCTCATCGGTTCGATAAAGAACGTCTGACCCGTTGCTGAGGTGTCGTGGACAAGTCCGGGAACGTCGTTCTTATGCTCCGATTTTACCGGAACGACATACCGCCCGTCGCGCATGGTTACTACCGCGTCCTGCAAATATCCGCGCTGGGTCTTGTTTTTCAGCATTCCGTCGAGCTGTTCGCGTATCTGCTGACCCTGACGGGTTATTCTTTTGCGTATCGACGCAAGCTCCGCGCTTGCGGTGTCTGCCATTTCCTCTTCGGAAAGTATACTGTCGGAGATGCGCTTTTCAAGCGCTTTTATCGGCGTAAGTCCGCAGAAATATTCCGACAGTGAGCAGTCGGTGTTTTCGCACTGCGAAAACCAATCGCACAGCATCTGCGTTTCTCTCAGCACCGCCGCCGTATCCATAAGCTCCTTAAAGCTGAGCATACTGCCCGCCGAGGCGCGTTTGAGCGCGTCGGAGATCTCGGGGACCTTGCGAAATCTCGGCGTGCCGAATTTAGCCGACAGCGTAAACGCGTCGTCGGTTTTCCGCAGCTCGTTTTTTATGTCGTCAAACTCTCTGAGCGGCGACAGTTTAAGCGCCTTTTGACGGGCGTAGTCGCTTACGGTCTCATCTGCTAAAAGCTCTAAGATTTTGTCAAGCTCTAATTTTTTGTAGTATTTGTTCATAATTTCCTCTTATTTTAATTTGAATTTCAAAATTCATGACTTGGCGTCAGCTTAGCTGACGCCAAGTCAGAACCGCAGAAATTTTTTCTTGTGAAAAAATTCCTGCTTTTTGAAATTCGCGCTCAACCGATATGCGGCTATTTTTAGGCAATGCCGCAGGGTTGCCTTAAGTACTATATTCAATTATAAATCCAAACGCCGTTTTTGTCAAGCATAATACCGCTCATTCCGCAAAGAATAAACAAAACAATATTCTTTACGGGGGCAAAACCAATGGGAAAAGAACAGATCGCGTTTTTTGACGCAAAGCCGTACGACCGCGAGTGGTTTGATAAATATAACACAGATTACGAGATAATTTACTATGAGGGCAGGCTTAAGCCCAGAAACGCAAAGCTTGCGGAAGGCTGTAAGGCTGTATGCGCGTTTGTAAACGATGAAATAAACGCTAAAACTATCGAGATTTTATCGGTGCATAATGTCGAGGTGATATTACTGCGCTGTGCCGGATACAATAATGTCGCAATTGAGGAAGCTAAAAAGCGCGGGATTAAAGTGCTGCGCGTTCCTGATTATTCGCCCTACGCCGTAGCCGAACACACGATGGGGCTTATTCTCGCGCTCAACAGAAAGATACCGCGCGCGTATATCCGCACCCGCGATTTTAATTTCAGTCTTACGGGGCTTACGGGCTTTGACCTTCACGGAAAAACCGCGGGAGTTATCGGCACGGGAAAGATCGGCAGGGTCTTTATCGATATCTGCAAGGGCTTTGGGATGGAAATAATAGCGTTTGACCCGAAGCCCGCGGACATCGGCGGCGTGAGATATGTTTCCAAGGAGGAGCTTTTTAAGCGCTCGGATATTATTTCACTGCACTGTCCGCTTACTAAGGAAACGAATTATATGATAAATGACGAGGCGCTGAAGCTGATGAAGAAAAACGCGCTTATTGTAAATACCTCGCGCGGACGGCTTATCGACACCGAGGCATTGCTTATCGCGCTTAATGAAAAGAGGATAGGCGGCGCGGCGCTTGACGTTTACGAGGAGGAAAGCGGGCTGTTTTTCGAGGATAATTCGGACAGGATAGTAACGGACGAGGTAATTTCGCTTCTCGTTTCACGTCCGAATGTAATTATAACATCGCATCAGGCGTTTCTGACAGAAGAAGCTCTTTCTAACATCGCGCAGATAACGCTTAAAAATTTTGACGATTTTCTTGCGGGAAACCCGCTTGAAAACGAAGTTAAATGAAGATATAGCTGACATAAAAGCTTCAAAACAACAAACGCTCGCAAAAAGGTTTTGATCAGCGTCAATGGAACCCCTTTTCTGAAAGGGGTTCCATTGTTTGTTCTAAACTTAATTTCCTCCGAATAAGATTTAACAAATCGGACGAGTAAAAAGGAGGAAACAAAAATGATAACAGCTATGAAAATACCGCTTGCGTCGATCTCGAAGATCCGCATAGAAAAACCGCTTTCAAGCGTTGCGGAGATTCGGCTGCGCTCGGGCAGACCGGCGGTTTGCGTCGAAATATCGGGGAATATGACGGTATGCAGCGAGCCGTTTTCCGCTCGGGAAATTTCTGACGTTTTCGCGGAGATATGCGGATATTCCGTGTATTCTTACGAAAACGACATTGCTCGCGGATTTGTCACGATAAACGGCGGTCACCGCGTGGGGATTTGCGGAACGTGCGTTTATAAAAACGGAAAGATCGAGACTATACGGGATATTTCGGGACTTAATATCCGCGTAGCTCACGAGGTAAAGGGTTGCGCGAACGGACTTGTGGATATGCTGTTTTCGGACAAGCCGCGCTCACTTTTGCTGGGAGGAGTTCCAATGTCCGGCAAAACAACCGTTCTCAGAGACCTCGCGCGAAGACTTTCTGAGAGATTTCGCGTAGCCGTTATCGACTCGCGCGGCGAGATATCCGCGACGATCAAAGGCACTCCGTCGTTTGACGTTGGTCTTAACACCGATGTTTTGTGCGGCTGTGACAAAACGGACGGAATACTTATGGCTCTGCGGACTTTAAGCCCCGAAATAATAATCTGCGACGAGATAGGCGATGACGAAAGAGCAATAGAACAGTGCGCCTTTTGCGGAGCAAAGATCATTGCCTCGGCGCACGCGGGCGATTTCGCGGAGCTTTCAAAGCGTCCCTCAACACAGGCTGTACTGCCGTATTTTGACGCCGCGGCAATAGTAAAAAACCGCGGCACTATATCCGAAATACACGTTTTACGAGAGTAATATTATGAGAATAATTCTTGCGATATCTGCGTTTTTTATCTGCGCGTTTATCGGTTTTCAGAAAAGCCTCGGTCTTAAAAAACGCGCGGATTTTCTTGATGAAATTTCGGTCATGCTGGGTAATTTTCAAGCCGAGATAAAATTCGGAACTCCCGAATTGTCCGAGCTTATCTCAAGGGAGAGCGGAAGCTTCGCGAGGCTTGTTCAAAAGCATTTTTCCGAGCTTTCCGATATAAAAGCCGCGTGGGAAAAGGCTTGTGACCAATTACCGGAAAACGCCGAGGAAACCGCGCTTTTGCGTGAGCTTTTAAACGCTGTTTCCAAAACAAACAGCGACGGCGCGGTAATGGCGCTTTCGCTGTATTCCGAAAAGTTTTCGCGGCTTTACAGGCAGGCTTATGACGAATTCGCTCAGAAGGGCAGGGCTTTAAGACAGATAGGCGCGCTTTGCGGCGCGGCCGCCGCGATATTGATAATCTGATCGGACATTATTACATAGAGGAATGAAATATGGAAATTGGTTTGTTGTTCAGAATAGCCGCGGTTGGGATAATCGTGGCTGTGCTGAATTTGATCCTGAAAAAGACCGACCATGACGAACAGGCGGTCATGCTTACCGTCGCGGGGATAATAATAGTGCTTCTCATGCTTATTCCCGAAATAGAGGAGCTGTTTAATACAATACAGGACGTTTTCGGATTGTGGTGACAGACTGCCGATAAACCCTCATTTGTGCCGTCACGACGGCGATTCCTGACATCTGAGGGCTTTTAGACAGTCTGAAATGCAGGTTGGTACAATATGGAAATTTTACAGCTATGCGGCGTTGGTATCTTATCCGCGGTCATCTGCCTGATACTGCGGAAATTCAGCAGCGAGGCGGCGTTTTTTGTAAGCATTGCTTCGGCGGTGATTATTTTCGCGATGGTCATCTCAATGCTCGTTCCGACAATAAACGCCGTAAAAAGCCTTTCCGAGCAGGCGGGGATAGACCTCGAGCTTGTGGGGGTCTTGCTTAAGGCGCTCGCGGTGTGTTATATAACCGCGCTTTGCTCTGAGATAGCAAAGGACGCGGGAGAGGGCTCTGCGGCGGTAAAGATAGAGCTTGGCGGAAGAGCTGCGATAGCGGCTGTTTCTCTGCCGGTATTTGTAAACCTCGCCAAGCTGGTCACGGGGCTTATCAGATAGTCCGGCCGGCGGGACAAGCCGCAGACAAAGATAATATATGGCAGTAAAAAACAACGGGTACAGTCAAATGAAAAAGATACTTATGATTTTTCTGCTGATGCTGTTCAGCGCGGTTTTATGCGCGGACGCTTACGCGGAAAGCGCGGATTATGCCGATCATATCGACGGTGAAATATACGGCTCGATAACGGACGAAGCGCAGGATTTTCTTGATGAAAACGGAATTACTCCCGACAATAACGGCGCGGCGGGGCTGACGTTTACGGGAGTTCTGAAAAGCGTGTGGGATATGCTTGCGGAAAAGGCGATACAGCCGCTTAAGGTTCTGGGCGCGCTTTGCGGAGCTGTTTTACTCTGCGCGCTCGCAAACAGCGTTGCCCCGGACAATACTCTTAAAGGAGTTTTATCGGCGGTCGGGGCTCTGTGCGGAGCGGGGATATGCGCGTCGGCTATCGTCGGAGTGATCGACGAAGCGCTTGGAGTGTTAAGCGCTTCGGCAAATTTTATGCTTGTGTTTATTCCGTCGTTTGCGGGTATCGCCGCGGCGCTCGGTTATATCGGCACTGCTTCGGCGGTAAATTCCGCGGTAATAGCCGCCTCACAGCTTTTTTCGCAGATATGCGTAAATTTGCTTGCTCCGCTTTGCAGTACGATATTGGGGTTTTCGATAGCGGGCGCGGTACACCCCGAGTTGAAAATCGAAAAGGCCGGAGAGGTAATAAAAAAGTTTACGGTGTGGAGCTTGTCGCTTATCATGACCGTGTTTATGGGGGTTTTATCCGTACAGACGGCAGTTGTTTCATCGTCGGACGGAACGGCTATAAAGGCGGCGAAATTTCTTGTATCGCAGGGCGTTCCTTTCGTCGGCGGAACGATCTCCGACGCCGTAGGTACAGTCGGAAGCGGGCTTGAGATACTGAAATCAGGGGTAGGAACCTATGGAATAGTCGCCGCCGCTGCTATGATCCTTCCGATGATATTAACGCTTGTCTGTTATCTTGCGGTGTTTTCAGCCGCACAGGCCGCAGCGGAAATGTTTGACTTAAAGCCGCTTGCTACGCTTGCGAAAAGCTGCGCGCAGATAATGTCGATAATACTTGCGGTATGCGCGTGCTTTTTGCTGTTAAACTTTATCTCAGTCACGCTGCTTTTGTCTATGACAAAACAGTGAAAAGGAAGGTAAAATGCAGACTCTTTCAACGATATGTATAGCGGCGATAGCCGCGGCAATGTTTAAGATCCTTGTTCCCGAAAATAAATTTTCAAAGCAGATCTCACTGCTTACAGCGGGAGTTTTCCTGCTTGTCGGGATAACCGCGTTTTCCGGCACGAAGCTCGATCTTGATATATCCGCGTTTGAGGAAGAAGCCGAGGGTAAGATCAACGACTTTTCCAGCGAGGTAAACGAGAGCCTGAGGGACGAGATATGTGAGAAAATGGAAGAAAAAGTAAGATATCTGCTTATGCAAAGCGAAATTTATCCCGAACAAATTCACGTTATTGTTAATATTTCAGGATTGTACGGCATAGATATTACTGAAATAAGGATAGTCCTTGAAGAGGGTGAGGCGGAGGAAACGGCAAAAACAGCCGAATCTCTTCTTAAAAACGAGCTTTCGGAGAATATAAAAATAACGGTTTTGACAAGGTGAGGAATATGACGGCTTTCAGCGAACGTGTAAAATTGCTTCTTTCAAACGAAAAGGCAAGGAAGATCATCATAGTATTAGGGCTTGGGATAATGCTTCTGATCTTGTTGAGCAGCTTTTTCGGCGGCAGTACGAAAAACAACAGCTATTCTGCGGCGGAAAACTACGCGGTAGACTGTGCCGAGCTTGAGCGGCAGCTCGAAGAACGCCTGCGCGGGCTTATTCTGCA
The DNA here is from genome assembly GCA_022508885.1 of Oscillospiraceae bacterium. Classification (GTDB taxonomy): domain Bacteria; phylum Bacillota; class Clostridia; order Oscillospirales; family Ruminococcaceae; genus CAG-115. Next base: position 70,367 of record JAFLUG010000001.1, read on the forward strand.
AATCGACGGGGTAGGAAAAGTAAGCGTAATGATAACGATAGACATGACCGAGCGCGTTGTTTACGAAAAGAACAGCAGATCCGAAAACAACGAACAAAAGCATTCGGAGGAAACGGAGGTGGTTCTCGCGGGAAGCGCTAAAGAGCCGCTTGAGGTCGGTAAAATAATGCCCGTTGTAAGAAGCGCCGCGGTCGTCTGTGAAGGCGCGGCAGATCCCGTTATCCGCGAGCGCGTCGCGAATATTGCCTCAAAGGCGCTTAATATAGGCATTTCCAAGGTCTATGTAGCATATTAGAGCCTGTTATCCGTGCTTTTCGGGTAATATAAACAGACTCTATTAAAATTAACTAAAGGAGATTATTTATGAAATTCAAAAGAATCAACCTGATCATCGGGAAAAAACAGATCGCCATTGCTTCGCTTACAGTACTCTTAGGCGCGGCGGTCGCGGTAAATTTCATCGTTCAGAGCGGAAAAAAGAACATCGAACCTACAGAAGAGGTCGGCGGAAACTACGGCGATGTTGAATATGTAGCTGATTATACCGCAAACTCCGACGCGTATTTTGCAAGCGCGAGGCTCGAAAAACAGCAGGCCCGTGACGAGGCGGCGCAGGTTCTGGCTGTTATGTATCAGGGCGGAGATATGACGCAGGATGAGCTGTTTACGACCAAAGCAAACGCTCAGAATCTGAGTCAGATAATAGCAAGCGAAAACGCAGTAGAAACAATGCTTAAGGCGCAGGGCTTTGAGGACGCTATCTGCTACATAACCGCAAACGGCGCGAACATAATCGTAAAAACCGACGGTCTTGACGCGGCGGGAGCGGCTAAAATCAAATCCGCGCTGTTGTCAGAAGTCGAGGTAAGCGCGGATAAGATAACTATTGTAGAGGTTAAATGAAAAAGAGCGTATACGCCTGCATTGGGAAACGGTCTGCACAGATAATTTTACAGCAAAGGTCTGCGGGAGAATTTTTCGGTTCTCCCGCAGTTTCTTTTGGCGGCGTATGATTCAGGTCTGTTCGTTTTTTATCCCGAACATCAGCCTTAACAGACCTGTAAACATTTTCGGACTTTTTACAACAACAACCTTCAAAACAAACAGCTCCTCTCACAGCCTCAGCAATGCTTCAGCAAAAATATTCCCAAAACAATAAGCAGTAACGCGATAATAAACAGCATGACTTTAAACGAAAACAGCGAAATACATAAAACCGCTCCGACAAATGCCGCCGCCGCAAGAATAATCGCCGGTTTTCCTCCGTTTTTTCGTCTTCGCCTTTTCGGACAGCGCATACCGTTCACCTCGCTTTCACTTCATAATATTCCGCAGAATTTTTTTTGTTACATCTACGCGTCATATCTCAGAAGGTCTGTGTTATTCAAGTTTAAAAAAGTTATTCATTTTTTTGAAAATATGAGAAAAAAATACTTGTTAAATAAGTGCAATTGTGATATAATATAAATTGGATATTTATTCAAACGGTATTGGGATAATTCGGAGGGAATTTATGGAAAGAACCGGTAAGAACACAGCAGGAAGCATAAAGGTTTCAGAAAACGTGATAGTAAAGATCGCGAAAACAGCCGCGCTGGAGATAGACGGCGTAAGCTTCGCGCAGAATGACGCGGACGCGGCGATAGCAAGGCTTACGGGAAAGATTCCGGTAAGAGCTAAGACATTCGGCGAAACGGCGGCGATAAAGCTTGATATTTTTATAGACGAGGGCGTAAACGCCGTAAAAGCCGCCGAGGCTGTTCAGAAGAGCGTTAAAAGCGCCGTTCAGAATATGACTGGCTTTACGGTGACAAAGGTCGATGTTAAGGTTGCGGGAGTGAGCTTTAAAGACGGCGAGAATAACGCTGAGGTGAAAGATGGAGAAGCTTAAGAGAAGCGACGTCCGCGAGGGCGCGTTTCTGATTTTATATCAGACGCTTTTCGGGACGACTCCCGAGGAAATTGACGAGCTTAATACACAGGCGTTTGACCTCGCTAAAAACGAGCAGACGGACGAGCTTGTGCGCGGGGTTTTAGAGCACGACGAGGAACTTCTGCAAATAATTTCGAAGTATTCGAAAACGCGCTCTGTTTCGCGAATAGCGAAGGTGAATATCGTTATACTTAAGATCGCCGTTTATGAGATGAAATATTGCGAGAAAGTTCCGAATGCCGCGGCAATAAACGAGGCGATAGAGCTTTCAAAGAAATATTCTCTGAAATCAGACAGCTCGTTTATAAACGGAATTTTAAATTCGTACATGCATGAGTCAGAGGGAAAAAATGCAGAACAGTAAGACGTTTGTCGTTACCCCGTCAAACGTAAACGGGCTGATATCAAGGCTGCTCAGACAGGACGCGAGACTGTTGAACCTTTCAGTCAGAGGGGAAATAACAAACCTTAAGATCGCCTCTTCGGGGCATTGTTATTTCAGCCTTTCGGACGGCGTGTCAAAGCTGAGCGCGGCGATATGGCGAAATAATTTCGAGAGGCTTAAAATAAAGCTTGAAGAGGGCTTGAGCGTGATCTGCCACGGAAGCATCTCCGTTTACGAGCCCGGCGGAACATACAGCCTTTCCTGTGTGGATGTTGAGGTCGAGGGAGAGGGAGAGCAGTCTGCGGCGCTGGACGAGCTTGTGAAAAAGCTGAAGGCGGAGGGAGTCTTTGACCGCAAAAGACCGCTGCCCGAGTTTCCGGGAACGATAGCGGTAGTTACCTCGCCTACGGGCGCGGTCGTGCATGATATTGAAAAGACGCTTAAAAACCGCTTTCCTTGTGTGAAAATGCTGGTTATCCCTGCCGTTGTACAGGGAGAGGACGCTCCGGACTCGATCGTTTACGGAATCGAATACGCTCAGAAGACCGACGCTGACGTAATTATATTCGGGCGCGGCGGCGGCGCGTCAGAGGATCTCAGCGCGTTCAATTCGGAAAAGGTCGCCCGGGCGGTTTTCGCGAGCAGGATACCTACAATAAGCGCGGTAGGTCACGAAATCGACATAACAATTGCCGACCTTGCCGCGGACAAAACTGTCGCTACTCCTACGGCCGCGGCTGTGGCGGCTGTGCCGGACAAAGAAGAACTTAAGCTTCGGCTGAAGTCGCTCAGGTCCGCGCTTTCGGACAGGGTTGACGCGAAAATTACACAAAAGCAAAACAGGCTCAGCATGGTAAAGATTCGCGCGAATGAGCTTTTGAAACGTTGCTATAAAGAAAAGCATATAGGGCTTTACCATTCGGTACAGAGCATAAAGCGGCTTATGGAAAGGAAAATCGAGTTAGCCGAAGCCGAGCTTTTGAAGAACAGAGAGCTTATCTCCGCGCTTGATCCGCTTTCAATACTCAAACGAGGTTATTCGACGGTGAGGCTCGGAGAAAAAACGATAACGGACGCCAACGGGCTTAAAGCGGGAGATACGGTTGAGATACGCTTTGGCAGCGGAAGCGCAATGGCAGAGATAAAGGAAGTAAAAAATGGAGTTTAATTTTGAAAAGGCTATGGGCAGGCTTACGGAGATTTCCGAGCTGATGGCTGAAGATGATCTACCGCTCGATGAATGTATGGCGCTTTATAACGAGGCGGCCGAGCTGGCGGGAAAATGCGAGATCTATCTTGAACAAGCCAAGTTTGTGGTGGAGCAGACGGAAATGAAGGCAAGCGCGCAATGAACGTAAAAGAACAGCTTGAAGAATACGCGCAGATGACCGAGGAGGCGCTCGAAAGGTATATTCCGAGCACAGACTGTCTGCAAAAGTCCGTTATAGAGGCGGCGCGCTACAGTTTGTCCGCGGGCGGAAAGCGTATAAGACCCGCGCTTGTCATGGAGTTCTGCAGGGTCTGCGGCGGTGAGCCTGAAACGGCTCTGCCGGTTGCGTGCGCTATCGAGATGATGCATACGTTTTCACTTATACACGACGACCTTCCGTGTATGGACAACGACGACCTGCGCCGCGGAAAGCCTTCCTGTCATAAGGCTTTCGGAGAGGCTACGGCGCTTCTCGCGGGGGACGCGCTGGCTATAATGCCGTTTGAGATAATAGCAAAAGCGGGGCTTAAGAAAACAATTTCCGAAAACGCCGCGCTTAAAATTTCCGTTATGCTCGGAGAGCTCGCGGGCTTTGGCGGAATGATAGGTGGACAGACTATCGATCTTGAAAACGAACACAAACAGCCGCCCGTGGCGGAAATTCTCGAAATGTACAGAATGAAAACGGGCGCGCTGCTTGAGTTTTGCTGTAAGGCGGGGTGCGTAGCGGCAGACGCGGGAGCAAAAGAACAGCTTGCCGCCGGAAGCTTCGGACAGCGCTTAGGTCTTGCCTTTCAGATCACGGACGATATTCTCGACATAACATCCGATGAAAAGACTTTAGGAAAGCCGATAGGAAGCGACCGCGAAAATGAAAAGTATACCTATGTTTCCGCCGTCGGTCTTGACAAGGCAAAAGAGCGCGTAAATACACTGACGGCTCAGGCAAAGGAAATGCTTTCGGACTTTTCGGATACGGAATTTCTGTCGGAACTTGCGGATATGCTTTCAAAAAGAAATAATTAGGACAGGGGGTAAAAAGATGCTGAAAATTCTTATGATAAACCCCATTATTTCCGTAGGACTGATCTCATGGCTTGCGGCGCAGATACTTAAAACCATACATTATTCGGTAAAATACAAAACGTTTAATCCCGAGCGCATTACGGGCGCGGGAGGAATGCCCTCGTCGCATTCGTCGCTGGTCGTGTCTGTTATGATATACACGCTGAGATTAAAGGGCTTTGAAAGCTCGGAATTCGCGTTTGCCGTGCTGCTTGCCGGAATAGTTATCTACGACGCTATGAGCGTGAGATATAACGCGGGACTTCACGCAAAGGAGCTTAACAAGCTGAGAAGAATAGTAGACGAGCTTGACGATGAGATAACCGCCCTCAGCGGAATCGACGAGGACTCGGATATCGACGAGATAGTAAACCAAAAGGATCTTAAGGAGTTTCTCGGACACACTCCGATAGAGGTCCTTGCGGGTTCGCTTCTGGGAATAATAATATCTATGGCTTTTCCGCTTCCGTGACCACACTTTTCAAAAAACATTTCGGGAGGATAACGTGTATCTTTCAGACGACATAAATCACGACAAGATCTCTAAAATGACCGTTTCACAGCTCAAACAGCTATGCAGGGAACTGCGAGGCTGTATCCTGCATACTACAATGAAAAACGGCGGGCACCTTTCCTCAAACCTTGGCACGGTGGAGCTGACTGTTGCTTTGCACAGTGTGTTTGACGTATACGGCGGAGATAAGATACTCTGGGACGTAGGACATCAATCCTATGCCCATAAGCTTCTTACAGGAAGATATTCGCGCTTTGAGTCCCTTAGAAAAAAGGACGGGCTTTCGGGCTTTCAAAGGCACTCGGAAAGCGACGCGGACGCGTTTGTTTCGGGACACAGCAGTACCTCGGTGTCTGCCGCTTACGGAATTTCCGAGGCTATGCGGCATAAAGGCGAAAGCGGCGCTGTGGCGGCGGTTGTCGGAGACGGCGCGCTTACGGGCGGAATGGTTTACGAAGCGCTCAATAACGCGGGAAAGACCGCGTCAAATCTTACATTGGTGCTTAATGACAACGCCATGTCCATAAGCAAGAACAAAGGGGCGCTCGCGCGGTATCTCGCTCATATACGTTCTACAAAAAAGTATTACAGAGCAAAGGAGCACGTTAAAACTGCTCTTTCAGCCATTCCTGTCGTAGGAAAGCCGATAGAGGAAATGATCACGGACGTAAAGCGGCTTCTAAAGCAATCGCTTTACGACAGCAGCAACCTGTTTGAAAATCTCGGCTTTACCTATATCGGTCCTGTAAACGGGCATGACCTTGAGGATCTTATAGAGGCGCTTTCCGTCGCGAAATACGTAAACCGTCCATGTATCGTACACGTTTTCACCAAAAAGGGAAAGGGCTTTAAACCCGCCGAGGAAAACCCGGGAAAATATCACGCGATAAGCAAAGGCGGAGCCGCGGTCGAGTACAATTCGGACGAGTTTTTTGCTCCGAGGACATATTCCGAGGCGTTTGGGCAGGAGCTTGCGAGAATAGGTAAAAACGACAGGCGGATTTGCGCTATCACCGCGGCGATGAAATACGCTGTGGGGCTTAATTATTTCAAAGACTTCTTTCCCGCGCGGTTTTATGACGCGGGAATTGCCGAACAGCACAGTGTGACCTTTGCGGCGGGACTTTCCGCGGGCGGGATGCTGCCGGTATTCGCGGTATATTCCACGTTTTTGCAGCGCGGCTTTGACCAGATACTGCACGACTGCGCAATTGAAAATACGCATATCACGCTTGCTATAGACAGGGCGGGGTTTGTCGGAGAGGACGGCGAAACGCATCAGGGAATTTTCGATGTTCCGATGCTGAGATCGATACCAAATACGACAATTTTCGCTCCCGCGTCTTTTGATGAGTTTCGCGGATGTCTCAGAAGTGCAATCTACGACACTGAGGGAGTCGCGGCGGTACGTTATCCGAAGGGCGGCGAGTTTACGAAAACGGAAATTTCCGAGAGTGGCAGACAAGCGTTACAGCCGGCCGGAGATTATTTCTATTCAGGAAAAAACAGCGCTGTGCTTGCGGTTACTTACGGCAGAATTTCACTTAACTGCGCTGTTGCGTGTGAAAAATCCAAGGCGGATCTTCTGCGGCTTGTAAGGATAAATCCTCTGCCGGACGGAGTCATAGAAATTGCGGGGAAATACGACAGGGTCGTGTTTTTCGAGGAAGGCTCAAAAAGCGGCGGAGTCGGCGAAAATCTCGCCGTAAAGCTTATGGACGCAGAATGTAATACAAAGGTCGAAATTGTCGCGGTAAGCGGAGAGTTTGTTCCCGCGGCGACGGTAGAAGAGCAGTTTGAGATGTACGGCTTATCGGAAAGCCGGATGACCGAAAAGCTGCGTAATAACGCGTATTGAAACAAAGGAATTAGATATGCGGCTTGACGTATATTTGGCAGAGCGCGGATTTTGCGCGAGCAGAACCGCCGCCGCTCGTCTTATAGAAGCGGGCGGGGCTTCGGTAAACGGAAAAACAGCGAAAAAGCCCTCACTTTCGGTAAGCGAAGATGATGAGATTTCAGTTATTGAGGAAAAACAGCTTAAATATGTCGGGCGCGGAGGGCTTAAGCTCGAGCGCGCGATAGAGGTGTTTAGAATTGGTTTAAGCGGTAAGATCTGCATTGATGTGGGTGCTTCCACGGGCGGCTTTACTGACTGTATGCTGCAAAACGGAGCGGAAAGGGTCTACGCGGTAGATGTCGGAACAGCCCAGCTTGCCGAAAAGCTGAAAAATGACCCGCGGGTCATTTCACTCGAGCAGACCGATGTCCGTGAGTTTTCGCTTGAACAGCCAGCGGATTTTATTGGCGCGGACACGTCTTTTATCTCGCAAAAGCTGATTTTGCCGCATATTTTCCGTCTGCTGAAAAACGGCGGAGAGGCGGTCGTGCTGATAAAGCCGCAGTTTGAGGTAGGCAAGAAAAGCCTGCTTACAAAAAAAGGCATAGTGCGTGATGAAGGGTTGAGGCTTAAAATTGTTGAAGAGGTCAAGGCGTTTGCAAAGCAGTGCGGATTTGAGTGCATCGGCTGTGAGACTTCACCTATAAAGGGCGGAGACGGGAATATCGAATATCTTCTTGGACTGAGAAAGGACAAAATATGAAGGTTTTAATTGTATTCAATCAGGGAAAAACGGGAGCTGCGACGCAGTCGCACAAGATCGCCCAGTTTCTGATAGCCGAGGGTATCACACCCTGCATTTTCGGTGAGAACACTCTTTTCGCCGAAAAGGTCGGCGCGGAGGTGGTAGAGTCGCCCGAAGGCTGCGATTATATGATAACGGTCGGCGGCGACGGTACAATACTGCGCTGGGGAAAGGTCGCGGCTGAGTACGGTATCCCGCTGCTCGGAGTGAATTTCGGCAGGCTCGGTTTTATGGCTACGGTAGAGTCGGAGGATATCTGGAAAATTCCCGATATTTTAAAGGCGAATCTCACAGTAACGCCGCGAATGATGCTTGACTGCAAGCTTATCCGCGACGGCGAGGTCATCTTCTCGGAAAAGGTTTTAAACGATGTCACTATTTCCCGAAGCAGCCGCTCGAGACTTCCCGAGTATGTTATAAACTGCGGCGAGAGCGAGGTTACGCGCGTGAGAGCCGACGGAGTTATTTTAAGCTCGCCCACAGGTTCTACGGCTTATTCCCTTGCGGCAGGAGGACCGATAATCTCTCCCGATATGGAGTGCATTGAGTTTACGGCGCTTTGTCCGCATACTCTCTTTAACCGCACTATGATCTTTTCCACGAAGAAAAAGGTTACGGCGCGGGTTTGCCACTACGGCGACAGCACAGCGACGATCTCCGCGGACGGGGGCGCGGCAGTGCCGTTTTTCGAGGGCGACGTCCTTCAGCTTACCCGTGCGGAAAAAGACCTGCTATTGATAGAAACGGGCGAGGGCTTCTACGGGGTTATTCACAACAAGTTATTAACGCCGATAAAGGATTAACAGACTGCCAATAAACCCTCATCTGCTTTGTCAGCCTCACCACGGCAACCATTAAGGTTAGCCGTGGTAAGGCTTCCTAACATCTGAGGGCTTCTTGACAGTCTGTAAGTATACAATTGAATTGAATAGTGGTTAACAGGGAGCGAATATGAAAAAGAAAGCGCGCCAGCTTCTGATAATGGAGATAATTTCGCAAAACGAAGTAGAAACGCAGAATCAGCTTATGGAGCTTTTGCGCGAGCGCGGCGTTGAGACCGCGCAGGCGACACTGTCGCGGGATATCGCGGAGCTGCGTATTGAAAAGTGTATGTCCGAAAGCGGAGTTTCGCGCTATTTTTCGGGAATTTCACAGGACGAGCTTACGTACAGCGAGATTTTTGCTCAGTCGGTCGTGTCGGTGGATTACGCGTCGAATATTGTCGTTATGAAATGTCACGCGGGAATGGCTAACGCGGCGTGTAAGGTAGTGGACGAGCGGAAGATAGGCTCGGTCATGGGAACGATAGCGGGCGACGACACGGTTTTTATCCTCACAAGGACCGAAAATCACGCGAAGGCGCTGTCGATTCAGCTTGCGAGAATGATGCACAGATAGTGTTTTGGAGCAGTAATGGAATCTAAGATACTGTTGAATAATATTGACAAACTTCATACAACTGAAATGGGCATTGAAAGAATTAAGAAAAATCTTAATTTAGGCGAGTGTGATGTTGTTGAATATTGTAAAAATATAGTTTCTGATAAAAACTGCAGGATTTACAGGCAAGGCAAGAATTGGTATTGTGAAACAGACAATATAAGAATAACCATCAATTCATACAGCTACACAATCATAACGGCGCATAAAGTTTGATGGATTATTGTTTTCTCAGGCACGTTTTTACAAATAATTTGTTTTCACCCAAACAAATAATTAAAAGTCTTTGGAAGGGGGTTCGGGGGAAACCTTTCTTCAGAAAGGTTTCCCCCGAGAACAATCAACGAGGAGCGTTAAAAATGCTAAGAGAACTGTCAATTGAAAATCTTGCGGTCATCGAGCGCGGAAACGCTCGGTTCTGCGGCAGTTTTAACGTTTTTACGGGTGAAACGGGCGCGGGAAAAAGCGTGCTTATCGGCGGGATAAACGCGATATTGGGTCAGCGCGTAAGCCGAGATATCGTCCGCGCGGGAGCGCAGAAGGCAGTTGTAACGGCGCTTTTTGACGAGCTTTCCGAGGCGGCTTGCGAAAAGCTTTCCGAATTGGGTTTTGAGCCGTGTGAAGAAATCGTTCTTTCACGCGAGATATTCGCCGACGGAAAAAGCTCCGCGCATATAAACGGCAGGACGGCGACAGCCGCCATGCTCAAAGAGCTTGGAAGTATGCTTATCGACATTCACGGTCAGCACGACAACCGCATACTTATGTCAAACGAAAATCAGTTGAATATCCTTGACAGACACGCGGGACTGACCGATAAAATAAACGAATACCGCGAGCTTTACCGTGAGTTTTCCAAAACCTCGCGCGAGCTGAAAAAGCTGACCGAAGACAACGAAATGCGCGAGTTTAAGATCGCGAAGCTTAACGCAGCGATCTCCGAGCTTGAGCCGCTGGAGCTTACCAAAGGGGGCGGGGAGATTCTTGAACAAAAGCTCGAAAAAGCGCGAAACGGCGCGAAAATAATTAACGCGCTGAAAAAGGCGTACTCCGCGCTGTCGTCCGAGGAGGGCATGGCTGCGATCGAGATGCTGAGGGACTCGATGAACTTTCTCGACAGCATTTCCGACCTCGAGCCGAAAACAGCCGGGCTTGCTTCGCGTATCGCTTCGGTCGTGAGCGAGGCGGACGATATTTCCGCGGAAATATACTCGATAAGCGATGCTTATGCGGAAAACAACGAGGCGGAGCTTTCGGACAAGATGTCGCTGCTTAAAACGGCGATGCGCAAATACAACAGGACAGCCGACGAACTCTGCGATTATCTTGAGGAATGCAAAAACGAGCTTGACTTAATTGCGAACGCCGACGAACGCGCCGCCGAGCTTGATGAGAAAAAGCATACCCTCGCAAAACAGGTAAAAGCCGCCGCCGCAGAAATTTCCGAGCTGAGAAAAGCCGCTGCCGAAAGGTTTTCCGAGGAAATAAAGCGCGAGCTTACTTTTCTCGATATGCCGGGTGTGAGAATAATTTTCGCGGTAAATCCCGACAAAATTTCGATAAGCGGAATGGATCTTGTCGAGCTTATGATAAGCGCCAACGAGGGCGAGGAGCTTAAACCCCTGAACAAGATCGCCTCGGGCGGAGAATTATCAAGAATAATGCTGGCGATAAAGTGCGTTCTTGCGAAAAGCGACGATATGCCCACGCTGATTTTTGACGAGATAGACACTGGCATAAGCGGACGCGCCGCTCAGAAAGTGGGGATAAAGCTGAAAGAGCTTTCGCAGTCGCGGCAGGTAATGTGCGTTACGCATTTAGCGCAGATAGCCGCTAAGAGCGAATGTCACCTCGCGCTTGAAAAAAGCGTCGAAAACGGCAGAACATTCACGAAAATAACCGAGCTTGACTATGACGGCAGAGTCCGTGAGCTTGCGCGGATAATCGACGGAAGCGAAAAAAATTCCGCAAGCCTAAAGGCCGCGGAAGAAATGCTATCAACGTAAGATTTTTTGAGGGGAAACTTTCTGTAGAAAGTTTCCCCTCAAACTCCCCTTCAAAGACTTTTAATACTGCCGCTAAGCGGCGGGTCGCGTTTGGGAACAAAAGTTATCGATCTCCGAGTTGTTCTGTTTGTTTATTATATTCCTCAACATACTCTTTGAGCCACGGAGAAGAATCTTCGGCTTCACCCCGATATCCCACAGCAAGCACCTTGTCTCCGCGAATTATGACCCCAATGCCATGCTCCGGTTCATAGTCGGGCTCTCCGCCTATCGTATAAGCGGGTTCGTCTCCGTAGGGCTTGAAAATTGAAATAGAATCAAAATGCGAGCAGGAAACGATATCGCTGCTGTCATTTGTCTCGTCCAATAACAGCATCCAATCGGGAAACGCATCATTTATTGTATTGCATAACTTTTGCCGCATTTTCGGCGAAAACGACAGGAAGTGTTCTATGCACCGTTTAGCATATTCCTCGGGAACGTCTTTGGATTTCCGTACAGTAATATCCGCGTTCAGCCAATCACAGTGGATAATACCTAATTCTTCACCATCATCATCAGCGAATTCAAATGCAATGGTATGTTCCTTATATGCGGCGTCGATCAGCTTTTCAATTTCATGATAGATATCCCATGAAAATTCGACGCAGTAATCATAGCTTCCGAACCTATGAATAACAGAAAGGTAATCTCTCAAATAAGAATCGATCGGAGGTTCAAGCTCAAAATACAGATGCATAAAATCGTTCAGCTCGGGAGGAATATTATCAGAACTCAGACAATTGTCTACATCGTCAAAAAGCAGTGACGGTGTGCAGGCTTCAGAAATAATCTCCGTTTCATATTTCTGTGCCATTTCTTCATCGTTAAATACAAAAAAGTGATGCTTTACAAGCCACGCGATAAAGTATAAAATCCAATTTTCCGTATAGTCGTCGATCTTATCTCTGTCTTCGTGCGACAGTTCTTCAATTTTTTTATTATGTATCCTGCAGTATTCAAGTGTAGTCTCATCATAATTATTCTTGGTTTTTGCATACACATATTTTTTCGGACTGTAATGCGTCATCTTTTCTTTTGCCGCCTTGTCAAGCTTAGACGTATGCCAATGCATAAGCACAAGTACTAATATAAACACAGCAAAAATTAAAAATACTATTCCACCAATAATAAATATTTTCTGCATTTTACACCTCTCAGACGTTTTTTCCATTATACACCTAATTGAATAAATAATGCAAGCGGTATTAAAAAGTTTTGGAAGGGGTTCAAGGGGAAACCTTTTTCAAAAGGTTT
>JAFLUG010000010.1 GCA_022508885.1 Oscillospiraceae bacterium
AAGTTTTGGGAAAGGTTCCAAGGAAAACCCTTTTTCAAAAGGGTTTTCCTTGGTCGCGCCGAAGGCGCGAAACTTGCGAAGCAAAGGCGCTAAAGGGTGTGGGGAAAACAAGAGTTTTCCCCACATTTGCTTTTCTCAGCAAGGCTGAGAAAAGCAAATCCGCTGGAAAGAGCGCGAGAGAACCTGCCGGTTCTCTCGCAATCTGTTTTAGCAATAAAAATTTACATACAAATGTATCAGCGTTTCAGTAGCTGTTCGGGACTAACGCGTTTTTCGATCCTTTCCGCATACATATCCTTTTCGTTGTAATCGTCCTTTAAAACACCTGTTAAGACGTCTGTCATAAATAGAGCAGTATTTTCTTTGGAAATCGGCTGCACCATTTTCTTGTCAATTTTCGGTATCATAAACAAACGCCCCCTTAAAATTTTCTTAATTTTATAATATTATGTTTTAGCTAATTTGTCAAGACCTTTAAAAATTTTTCTGTTAGTCAATGTTTATTTATCCTTTTTCTTTTTTTCAAATACGATTTCACCGTATTTCGCCTCGTATTTTTCAATGCATTCACGAATAAGAACAAGTATTTGTCCGTTAGCGGAACGGGCTTCATAATCCGCTACAACGTGCAGTTTATCAAGCATATCACTGTCAATTCTCAAAGATAAATTTTTAATAGCCATAAAATCGCTCCTTTTTTGATATATTATGACTTGATTTTATATCTATTTTGTGTTATAATGAACAATATAAGTCTGTTTTATGTCTACATAAAATTTATAAAGACTTTGAAATGAAGGCATTAGGTTCATAAAAATTAAAAAGAAAGAGGTACACCAATGACATTTGACGAACTTATAGCGCAGGGTATCCGCGACACATTGGAGAAAAAATGCGCCGAGTTATGCAAGCCCGGAAAAAAGCACCGTTTCTCCGCCGCTTATAAAAAAGCCCGCACAAGAATTATCCGTTATGGCACAAAAAGCGCGCCGCTGTCCGATGAAAGGAGCTCAAAATGAAAGTTGCGGTAGTAGGCTCAAGAAGTCTTACGGTAAAAGATTTGGGAAAATATCTTCCCGAAAACACAACGGAAATTATTTCGGGCGGAGCCGCAGGAATAGACAGATGTGCCTGGAAATACGCGCTCTCACACGGCATAAAGCTCACCGAGTTCAGGCCCGATTACGCGCGGTACGGTCGGAAAGCCGCGCCGCTGAAACGGAACATCACTATCATTGAGAGCGCGGATATTGTCCTTGCGTTCTGGAACGGCAGTTCGAATGGCACTAAGTTTGTGATCGAAAGCTGTGAGCGCATGGGTGTAGAAATAAAAGTATATCTGGTTGACACGAAAAACAAAGTTGATTTCATTGCTTATACAAAACAGCCTCCAATTATTTAGGTCGGAGGCTGCTTTTGTGGATTTTTACCTAAAAACGCACAAAATATTTGGGCAAAAATTTTGGGGTTTAGAAACATTTGCACAATTTTTTACTTGACAAAACGGAAAAAATATGATATTATAACTTTTGTAATATACACCTACTAAGTAAATAGGTGAAGCCAGACCGGCGATAAAGTCCCATCTGCGTCGTCAGCGGCTTGGTCAGCAGCCACAAAGGATAGCTGACAAGCCGTTTCATAGCATCTGTGACTTTCTCGCCAGTCTGGAAATAGCCTTTAAAGAGAAATTTTAAGAAGGTAACTATATGGATAAGATGATTTATCTCGATAACGCCGCGACTACGCGCGTAAGCGAGGCTGTGCTTGATGAAATGCTGCCGTTTTTCAGACAGACCTACAGCAACCCGTCGGCTATCTACGGCTTTGCCGCGGAAAGCAAAAAGGCGGTTGATAAAGCCAGACAGCAAGCGGCGGAGCTTATCGGCGCAAAAACGGACGAGATATACTTTACGGGCGGCGGAAGCGAGTCGGACAACTGGGCTATCAAAGCCGCTGTCGAGGCGTATTCGTCAAAAGGAAAGCACATTATCACGACAAAGATAGAGCATCACGCTGTTCTGCATACCTGCGAGTATCTGGAAAAGCAGGGCTGCGAGGTGACTTATCTCGGCGTAGACAAAAACGGAAAGATATCGCTTGACGAGCTGAAGAAGGCTATCCGTCCCGATACCGTCCTAATAAGTATCATGATGGCGAACAACGAGATAGGAACGCTCGAGCCTGTTGAGGAAATAGGTAAAATAGCCCGTGAAAACGGGGTTTTGTTCCATACCGACGCGGTTCAGGCGTACGGGCATATACCGATAGACGTTGAAAAAATGAATATAGATATGCTTTCCGCAAGCGGACATAAATTTAACGGTCCTAAAGGAATCGGCATATTGTATATCAGAAAGGGCGTAAAGATACGCTCGTTTATCCACGGCGGCGCTCAGGAAAGAAGCAGGCGCGCGGGAACGCTCAACGTTCCTGCGATAGTCGGTTTCGGAAAAGCCGCGCAGCTTGCGGGAGAGACGATGTCCGAGCGCATCGAACACGAGAAAAAGCTAAGAGATCATCTTATAGAAAGAGTGCTTTCAGAAATACCGCATACAAGGCTTAACGGCGACCCCGAGGAAAGACTTCCCAACAACGTAAACTTCTGCTTCAGATTTATAGAGGGAGAATCCATGCTGCTGCTGCTGGACAGAGCGGGAATTTGCGCGTCGAGCGGTTCCGCCTGCACGTCCGGCTCGCTTGACCCTTCTCATGTGCTTTTGGCGATAGGGCTTCCGCATGAGATAGCTCACGGGTCTCTCAGGCTTACGCTTTCGGAAGAAAACACCCTTGAGGAAACGGACTATGTTGTAGACGAGCTGAAAAAGATAATCACAAGGCTTCGTGATATGTCGCCTTTGTACGAGGACTTTATCGCGAAACAGAAGGGAGAATAATTATGTACAGCGAAAAGGTTGTCGATCATTTTACCAATCCGAGGAATGTCGGTGAGATTGAAAACGCAAGCGGCGTGGGAACGGTAGGAAACGCTAAATGCGGAGATATCATGAGAATTTATCTTGACATTGACGATAACGGTATTATCAACGACGTCAAGTTCAAGACTTTCGGCTGCGGCGCGGCGGTTGCGACAAGCAGCATGGCGACGGAGCTTGTAAAGGGCAAGAACGTTCAGGAAGCGCTTAAGGTAACCAATAAAGCGGTAATGGAGGCTCTCGACGGACTTCCTCCCGTAAAGGTACACTGTTCGTTGCTTGCCGAGGAGGCTATACACGCGGCGCTGTGGGATTACGCGCAGAAAAAGGGCATAGTCATAGAGGGGCTTGAAAAACCCGCGGACGATATTGCGGAGATAGTAGAGGAAGAGGACTATTGAATATCAAGACAGCACGTTACTAAAAAGTTTTGGGAAAGGTTCCAAGTAAAACCCTTTTTCAAAAGGGTTTTCCTTGGTCGCGCCAAAAAAGCGCTAAAGGGTGTGGGGAAAACAAGAGTTTTCCCCACATTTGCGATTCTCAGCAAAGCTGGGAATCGCAAATTTTATGATATATTGAATAGGAAAGACCGTCTGTGAAATGTATACACTTCTAACGGGAATTAGAATTAATATTATTACAAAAGCGAGGTGAGCGGGGTGAATAAAAAGGCAGTTATCGCTATGAGCGGCGGAGTTGATTCGAGCGTCGCGGCTTATCTTATGAAAAAGGACGGCTTTGATTGCATAGGCGTTACAATGAAGCTGTTTCACAATGAAGATATAGAAGTTTCCCGCGAAAAGACCTGCTGTTCGCTCGACGATGTGAATGACGCGCAGAGAGTGGCGTTCGCCATGGATATGCCGCATTATGTGTTCAATTTTTCCGATGAGTTCAAGGAAAAGGTCATCGACCGCTTTGTCTCGGCATATGAAAACGGAGAAACTCCCGACCCGTGCATTGACTGCAACAGATATCTTAAATTCGATAAGCTCTATCACAGAGCGAGAGAGCTTGACTGCGATTATATCGTAACGGGGCATTACGCGCGGATAGAGCTTGACCGACAGTCGGGACGTTATCTGCTGAAAAAAGCGGCATATCCCGAAAAGGACCAGAGCTATGTGCTGTATGCGATGACGCAGGAACAGCTCGCTCACACGATGTTCCCGCTCGGAAATTACACAAAGCCCGAGATAAGGGAAATTGCCGAAGAACAGGGCTTTTTAAACGCGAAAAAGCACGACAGCCAGGATATCTGCTTTGTGCCGAACGGAAGCTACGCGGACTTTATCGAGTATTACACCAAGCGGACATATCCGGGCGGAGATTTTGTGGATACGTCGGGAAATGTTCTCGGCGAGCACAAGGGAATAATCAGATATACCATAGGCCAGCGAAAGGGGCTTGGAATCTCATACACCGAACCGCTGTATGTGCTTAATATCGACAAGGATAAAAATACCGTAACGGTAGGGAAGGACAGCGAGCTTTATTCAAAGCGGCTTACGGCGGGAAATATAAACCTCATTTCGGTTGAAAATATAGACAAGCCCATGAGAGTAAAGGCGAAGATACGCTACCGCCACGCCGAGCAGCCCGCAACTGTCATTCAGGTAAACGATAAGCTCGAGGTGACATTCGACGAGCCTCAGCGCGCCATTACAAGGGGACAGGCTGTCGTGCTTTACGACGGCGATACGGTTGTCGGCGGCGGAACGATTTTGTAATTTATTTCTAACCGAATAATCATCTCCGATGCCAATAGCGTCGGAGATTTTTGTTTTAGGAAAAAATTTTGAGAGGAAAGTGATACAGTCGGCACTTTTCCTGTTTATTAAAGCAGGGGGTGATAAGTTAAACGACCGATATTCGTTTCTGAGGGCGTGTGATATTTCATTTTATTTCATAAACACCTGCTGTTTGAGAACAAAATACCGAAAAATATCTTGAAAAAAACAAGTTTGTGTGGTATAATTAAAATTGCGGTTAAAATGATCCGAGTTTTAGTCTTAGTATTATTCAAAGCATTTGGGAGGATTTATGAAAATAAAAAGCAGATTTGTCAAAGCGCTGATTATTTTCGCGGGTATTCTGACAGTTCTCTGCGGAGCGTTTTTAATTTACGTGAATATAACCGTCAGTGATTTTGACAGGGTTCAGCCCGAGCGGATAGTAGAAGAGCAGATAAAAGGGCTGAAAAGCGGCGCGCTTGTGTCGGAAATCGATTTCGCGGCTCTGTGCAATAACCGCTATGAAAACAATGACCCCGAAGCGTTCAAACAGGCTTACTCGTCTAAGGTTATCGGAAAGGAGCTTACATACAACATTGTTGCTTCGGAAAGCAGCGAGCTTTCCAAAACCTATCTTGTAAAAAGCGGAGATGAAAATGTCGGTAAAATAAAGCTTGATGGGAAAGATCCCAAAACAAGGCTGTTGTTTTTTACATCGGCGGAATGGAGCTTAAGCGGGTTTTCACCCGTCATAACGGACTCGGTCTATAATTTGCATATATACTGTCCCGAAGGAATTACCGCGAAGATCAACGGCATTGAACCGACCGAAGAAGAGCTTGACGATTTGTACAAAACTCCCGTATATGCCGTTTCGGGACTGTTTAACTCTCCCCAGATCACATACACCGACAAAGAGGGAAAGAATATAGGGTATACGGTGGAAAACAATATTGTAAAGCCCGTGTTTTTTGACTACCGTATCACTATTCCAAAGGGCGTGAGCGTTTCGGTAAACGGAAAAGAGCTTTCGGGTACCCCGAGCGGAAAGGATGAAGTTTACCATATCCGCGAAATGGATAAGCCCACGGTCGTAATAAAGGACGCCATGGGCAAAGAGTATAAGTACATTGACGGCGAGGAAATACCGCTGTTTGAATACGTTGTGTCTGTTCCGGAGAACTGCGAGCTTTTTGTTAATGGAATGACGCTTCCCGAGCCAGAGATCACGGAAAATCCCGACGCCGAGAAGCTTCTGAAATATGCTGGCTTTGACCTGCCGAAGGAAAAGAGCTATATATTCTCGCTTTTTCAGGAAAGCATACATGCCGAGGTTTCAGGCGGCACAAATTTCAAAAGCTTTGATGTTTCAAGCGGAAGCTCGTTTATCTCGCCAGATACGTCCGAAAAGGTTCCCGAATACATCTCCAACGAGGTCGATATTCTTTTTGTAACGGAGCTCTGGAGCAAGTTTATGACAAACGACATAGGCGGCGGCGATAACGGCTTTTACACGATAGCAGATTATCTTATCCCGGATTCGGAGTATTATACTTACGCAAAGCAGTGGGCATACGGACCCGACATTAAGTTTACAAGTCTCCACACCTTGGACGGTTTTTCAAAAGAAAGCGTCACAAATTTTACAAGCTACGGCGGCGATTGCTTTTCGTGCAATGTTTATTTTGAAAAACACATGACGCTGATCTATGAGGACAGATTTATCGGGTACAGGACCGATGTTTTCAACAGCATTGTTTACTTTGTCAGAATTGACGACGGAAGCTGGAGAATTGCGGTTATGCAGGAGAATCTGGAGGGAGAATGAGCTATGGCTGTTGAGGTAAAAGAGAAAAAAGCGTCCAAGCTGCCTGCCGCCGCTAAGACCTCTATTCCAAAAAGAATAGGGCAGATCTTCGCGTTTATCGGCGTGTTTATATTGTTCGTTGCGGTCACGCTGTTTTTGATGCTTAAGGTGATATGCGCCTACGGCGCTTCAAAGAACACGTTTGTAACGACCATTCTTGAAACGGGACAGATGAAGTTTTTAGCTTCGCTTGTCCTTTCTGACGGCGAGATACAGGAGATCATTGACGGAACAAAGCTTGAGGCTGTCGGAGACATAAATATAAACGAGGGAATGATTTCTCTCCCGCAGCAGGGAGAAAACGGCGAAACGCCCGAGGGCGTGGATATGTCAAGCATAGAAATAGTTGAGATCGCGGGACTTACATACAAAGCAACCCTTATGATAATTCAGGATCCTTCGAGAGTGGCGGTAGCCTGTACCGCTTCATCTCCCGATGAGTGGCTTGAGGAGGGAATTCCGCTTAAGAACATAGTGGAAAGAGCGGGAGCGATAGGGGGCGTAAACGGAGGACTTTACAATTCCCACAACAACGTCGGCGGACATGCATACGGAATTGTCGTAGCGGACGGCGTTATCATCAGAAACCGTCCGAACGAAGCCTCGGGATTGGTTCTTGTGGGAATTACGGAAAATAATATTCTGCAAATAATTGACGTAAGCAAAATGAACGCGGCGGAAAGCGAGAAGATGATAAAAGAAATGGGTATACGCGACGCAGTATGCTTTCAGGAGCAGACAAGCGTCGACAACAACCATTTTGTTCAGCTTGTATTAAACGGAATCCCGCGTGACGTAAAGGGCGCCGGAAGCGGGCTTAATCCGCGCACCGCCATCGGACAGCGCGCGGACGGGGCTATCATGCTTCTTGTTACCGACGGGCGCGGCTCGAGCGGTCATGTCGGAGCATCCGCTGCGGATCTTATCGAAATAATGACGCGCTATGGAGCGGTAAACGCCGCTAATATCGACGGCGGAAGCTCTACTTGTATGTACTACAACGGAGAATATCTTCAGAACAGCGTTACATTCTATTACAGCCAGTCGTCGTGGAAGCTGCCCGATGCCTTTATTGTCAGATAAAACCGTCTCGGAAACGGTGTTTAATTTTTCTTTACATATGTTATATCAAGGGGGAATAACAATGAAAAAGTTCTTGCTATTATTCTTATGTGTATTGTTGTTTACAGGCTGTACCCAGACGCAGATAGTCGTCGATTCGTCCGACAATAACTCGTCCTCGGATGTTGAAAACAACTCGTCTGACGGGCAGTCAGGCTCTGAGGGTACCTCAGAACCCGATTCCGAGCCCGAGCCCGTTGAAAACCCGACGGTAAAGCTTCTCTGCGCGGGAGATAACCTCATCCACAGCACTATCTACAAGCAGGCGTACAACAGAACAGGCGGAAACGGCTATGATTTCGGACCCGTCTATGAGGAAGTCGCGGATCTTATCAAAAACGCCGATTATGCCGTTTTAAATCAGGAAACTATCGTTACAGACGAGTTTGAGCCGTCGAATTATCCGACTTTCGTAACGCCCGGCGCGTGCGGCGACCATATGGTGGATATCGGCTTTGACGCGATGTCCGTAAGCAACAACCACCTGCTTGACAAGGGCATAAGCGGTCTCAGATCAACGCTTAAATACTGGTCTGAAAAACACCCCGACATTCTTGTATACGGAGCGTCGACAAAAGAAAAAGAGGACGATATACCCATTGTTGATATAAACGGCATTACATTCGCTTTTCTCGGATTTATGGAACATACAAACGACGTGCCTTTCCCGCGCGACTCGGGATTTAGCATAACCTATCTTTATGAGACCGAGAGGATCAAAAAGCTCGTTCAGAGGGCTGACGAGCTTGCGGACGTTGTTGTGGTAAGCCCGCACTACGGCGTTGAGACTACGGGAGTTGTCTCGGCTTCGCAAAAGCAGATAACACAGAACCTCGTTGATTGGGGCGCGGACATTATAATCGGCACACAGGCGCACACCGTTCAGCCTATGGAATATGTAACAAAGCCCGACGGCGGAGAGGCGTTCGTGTTCTACTGCCTCGGAAACCTTGTTTCGCATATGGACGTGCCTCTCGGGATGTTTGGAATGATCGGCGAGATCACTGTGACAAAAGACCTCGAAACGGGAAAAATCATTCTTTCCGAACCCGAGGCTATACCGATAGTTACGCATTATGACAACAACAGTTCTCATTCCAATCTTAAAATATACCGCTGGGATAATTACACCGAGGAGCTTGCGAAAAAACACGGCTGTCCCTCGTTTACGTACAGCCTGGCAAAAAAGACGTTTGAAAATCAGCTTAGAATTGTTGACTATCTGCCGTAAAAAATGATATAGCAACCGCTTTCAAAACGAAAGCGGTTTGTTTTTCGGTCAATATCACTTGCCGTAGTGTGCCAACGCTTGATTTCAAACGGATCATAGCTTCAAAGCCGCAAATAGTTGCTGAGTTTTTTTGGTTTCTGTTTATGCTTTTTTAACAAGAAACACCAATAAAAATTAGTGAATATTTACTTCATTCCCTTTATTTTTTTCACAAAATGCTTGACATCAGATTAAAATTGATTTATAATATAAGAGTGTGTGCTAAAATGTTTTTATATGTCGGATTATCGTTATATGAGCCGAATAGTTTGAGGAAAAAAGAGGAAGTATACATGAGAAAAGGAATAATCCTTGCGGGAGGAAGCGGCACAAGGCTCTATCCTATCACAATGGTGACATCAAAGCAGCTTTTGCCGGTATATGACAAGCCTATGATATTCTATCCGCTGTCAACGCTGATGCTGGCGGGGATAAAGGATATCCTGATAATCTCCACGCCTGCCGATCTGCCTAATTTTGAAAAGCTCCTCGGTGACGGCTCGCGTTACGGCATCAACATTTCGTATAAGGTCCAGCCTTCTCCTGACGGTCTGGCGCAGGCATTTATTCTCGGCGAGGAATTTATCGCCGGCGACGAGTGCGCGATGATACTCGGAGATAATATCTTCCATGGCAGCGGATTGAAGAAGCATTTGCGTACCGCCGCTGAAAATCAGGGCAGGGCAACCGTTTTCGGATATTATGTCGATGACCCCGAGCGTTTCGGCGTGGTGGAGTTCGATAAAGACGGAAAGGCAATTTCCATTGAAGAAAAGCCCGCCAAGCCCAAGAGTAACTACGCGGTCACAGGACTGTATTTCTACGACAGCAAGGTTTGCGAATACGCCAAAAGTCTTAGGCCGTCGGCACGCGGAGAACTTGAGATCACCGATCTCAACCGCATATATCTTGAAAATGGTAAGCTCGATGTGGTGACTCTCGGACGCGGATTCGGCTGGCTTGATACCGGTACGGTGGACAGCCTGGCGGAGGCAGGCGAGTATGTCAAGGTCATCGAGACCCGACAGGGTCTTAAAATAGCCTGCCTTGAGGAAATATCCTACAAGAACGGCTGGATAGACCGCGAAACTTTGCTGAAAAGTGCTGAGAATTACGGCAAAAGCCCATATGGCGCGCATTTAAAGCGCGTCGCGGACGGAGCTATTCTTTATTGAGTAAAAAATAGGGAGAGTGACAAGATTGAAGGTAATTTCCACGGAAATAGAGGGCGTGTATATCGTTGAGCCGCAGGTATTCGGAGACGCGCGCGGATGGTTTATGGAAAGCTATTCCAAGATAAAGCTGCCGGAGATACAGGCGGAGTTTGTGCAGGACAACCACTCCTACTCCTCAAAGAAGGGAGTTTTGCGCGGGATACATTTCCAGAACGGCGAGCACGCTCAGGCAAAGCTTGTGAGAGTTGTAAAGGGCGCTGTGCTCGATGTCGCGGTAGATCTCCGCAAGGGCTCGCCGACGTACAAAAAGTGGGTGTCCGTTGAACTTACTGCGGAAAACAAGCGCCAGCTTTTCATTCCGCGCGGGTTCGGACACGCTTTTGTTACGCTGACCGACGAGGTGGAATTTCTGTACAAGGCGGATAACTACTACGACCCAGAGAGCGACAGGAGCATACGCTTTGACGACCCCGATATCGGCGTAAACTGGGGTATCGACGACCCGATTCTATCAGACAAGGACAGGAACGCTCCGCTGCTCAAAGACAGCGATTGCAGTTTCACCTACAATAAGTAACTATGGAGGTTACATGAAGATAATCGTAACAGGCGGCGCGGGATTTATAGGCGGAAATTTCGTGCATTATATGCTGAAAACTCATCCGGACTATCGGATAATATGCCTTGACTGCCTTACCTATGCCGGCAATATGGAGACGCTGGCTCCCGTAATGGATAACCCGAATTTCCGCTTCTGCAAGGTGGATATTACCGACCGCGACGCGGTTTACAAGGTGTTTGAGGAGGAATCTCCCGACATTGTTGTGAACTTCGCCGCGGAAAGTCATGTTGACCGCTCCATCGAAAATCCCGGTGTGTTCCTTAACACTAACATCATGGGAACGCAGGTGATGATGGACGCCTGCCGAAAGTACGGCATAAAGCGTTATCATCAGGTATCGACCGACGAGGTATACGGCGATCTGCCGCTTGACAGACCCGACCTGTTCTTTACCGAGGAGACACCGATACACACTTCAAGTCCGTATTCCGCCTCAAAGGCAAGCGCTGACTTGCTTGTGCAGGCATATCACAGGACGTTCGGGCTGCCCGTTACTATTTCCCGCTGCTCGAACAATTACGGACCGTATCATTTCCCCGAAAAGCTTATTCCGCTGATGATAGCCAACGCGCTTAACGACAAGCCGCTTCCTGTTTACGGAGAAGGGCTTAACGTCCGCGACTGGCTGTATGTAGAGGATCACTGCCGCGCTATCGACCTGATAATTCACAAAGGCACGGTCGGCGAGGTCTACAATATCGGCGGTCATAACGAGATGAAGAACATTGACATCGTAAAGATAATCTGCAAGGCGCTCGGGAAACCCGAGAGCCTGATTACCTATGTCACCGACCGCAAGGGTCACGATATGCGTTACGCCATCGACCCGACAAAGATTCACAACGAGTTAGGCTGGCTCCCCGAAACGAAATTCGCGGACGGGATACAGAAAACAATTCAGTGGTATCTTGACAACCGCGATTGGTGGGAGCACATCATAAACGGCGAATATCAGGATTATTATGCGAGGATGTATGGGAACAGATAAACCGTTGGTCTCCATTCTCATGGCGGTGTACAAGCCCAATGAGAAGTGGCTGCGCGAGCAGCTTTCATCGTTGAACGCTCAAACATACCCTAACCTTGAGCTGGTTATTTATGATGACTGTCCCGAGAGGCCGTTGGAAGAAAGCATCGTTCGGGAGATGATAACAGCGTTTCCATACCGTGTAATACGCGGTGAGAAGAACCTCGGCTCCAACAAGGCTTTTGAAAGACTTACGGTCGAGGGTGAGGGCGAGTATTTCTCGTACTGCGATCAGGACGATGTGTGGCATCCCGATAAGATACAGCGTATGGCGAAGGTGCTTGAAGACACCGGCTCGCCGTTGGTGTGCAGCGATCTTGCGATAATTGACGGCGGCGGAAACAAGCTTGCCGACAGTATCACTAAGGTAAGAAAGAGGCATGTGTTTTATGACGGAGAGGGATTGTCGGGTTATCTGTTAGTTCGCAACTTTGTAACAGGCTGCGCTATGATGATGCGCGCCGATGTGGCGAAAGGCGCAGTGCCGTTTGTGGATTCGCTGGTGCACGATCAGTGGTTGGCGATAAACGCGGCGCTTTGCGGCAGGATAGAAGTCATCAGAGAGCCGCTCATCGATTATCGGCAGCACGGAGGAAATCAGACCGGAGTGCTTATGAGTGTAAACTCCAAGCAGGATTATTATAATATGCGTATAGAGAATATGCGTAGAAGAATAATTGATTATAAAGCGAGACTGTCGGAATACGACGAGCTGAGTCAGGTCATTGCCGATCTTGAGGAATTCAACGAGGCGCGGTCGAGGTATTTTTACGGTCATAAATCAGCTGATTTACGGATAATGAGGAAATATAAAAGCTATTCAAGGCAGGCAGTGTTATTGGAAACGATCATGCCTTTTCTGCCGGAATGGACGGCGAAAGTGATTTTTTCCATTATTCGCAGCGGTATAATTTGATTGAATTATAGGTAGTGAAAACATGAATCTGCTTGTTACGGGAGCCGGAGGTCAGCTTGGCAAAAGCATTATTGCTGCCAAACCGCATGGTAATATCAACTATCTGACTCCGCACAGAGAACATTTTGATATAACAGATAAAGTTTCTGTCAATAGGTATTTCGCTGAAAATCCCGTTGATGCCGTTATTCACATGGCAGCGTTTACTGCTGTTGATGACGCTGAGCGAGTGCCGGAGATCTGTAAAGCGGTCAATGCATACGGAACCGAGAATGTCGCTCGGGAGTGCATTGAACGAAAAATATACATGATATATATCAGTACTGACTATGTTTTTGACGGCAGGAAAAGCACAGGATATGTTCCGAGTGACAAAACAAATCCATTATCTGTTTATGGTCGGACAAAGCGGGACGGAGAGCTTTATACATTGAGATCGGAAAACAATCTGGTCATACGCACATCGTGGTTATTCGGAAAATCGCCGAGAAATTTTGTAGACACCATAACAAAGCTTGCTAAAAGTAAGAACAGCATAAATGTAGTGTGTGATCAGATCGGAAATCCGACATTTGCAGATGACCTTGCAGCGCTGATATTGGATTGTATTGAAATACAGCCGAGCGGTATCATACACGCTGCCAATGAGGGCTGCTGCACCAGAGCGGAATTTGCCAGGGAAATAATCAGACTTCAGGGAATAGACTGTCAGGTCAATGATATCCTGAGCGATGAATTTCCGTCGGCAGCAAAAAGACCCAATTATTCTATTCTTGATATGTCGAGTCTGGATGAATTGGGAATCAAACGCCTTCCAAATTGGAAGGATGCGTTAAGAAGATATCTGTTGGGAGAAGGAAGGATAAAATGAAAAAAATCGTTGTAACGGGAGCGGGCGGCTACATCGGAAGGCATGTCGTAAACAAACTCTGCGAAATGGGCGCAGAGGTTACAGCAGTTGACATAAAGGATTTTGCGGTTGATTCTCGCGCCAAAGCTTTGGTTATGAATATTTTTGATAACGCCGAAGATAAATTTGAGCTTTTCGGACGCCCCGACGCAGTAGTTCATCTGGCATGGCGTGACGGATTTATTCATAATTCGGACAGCCACATGGGCGATCTTTCAAAGCATTACAGCTTTTTAAAGAGCATGATCAATTCGGGACTTAAGCAGGTCGCTGTAATGGGAACAATGCACGAGGTCGGATATTTTGAAGGTGAAATTAATGATGATACGCCGTGTGATCCGATAAGTATGTACGGTATTGCCAAGGACGCACTTCGGCGCAGTATGGCGCTTTTGGCACAGGAAAACGGTATCTGTTTGCAGTGGCTGAGAGCATTTTATATTTACGGCGACGATAAGTACAATCACTCTATTTTTGCAAAACTGACTGAAGCCGAAGAAAACGGAAACCCTACCTTTCCGTTAAATTCAGGAAAAAACAAATATGATTTTATACATATAGTTGCTCTTGCAGAGCAGATCGCCGCGGCTGTAATGCAGGATAAGGTGACGGGCATAATAAATTGCTGCAGCGGTACACCTACCTCGCTCGGAGAAAAAATTGAACAGTTTATATCTGAACATAATTTTTCCATACGTCCTGAATATGGGGTTTTTCCGGCACGCAAATATGATTCTCCCGCAATATGGGGAAACGCGGAAAAAATACAGCGTATTATGTCTGATTTGAGTGATAACAAATGACAACATTTGATTTTTCAGGCGGAAAAAATTGAATGATCTGTTAAGTTTGGAGATAGTTTAATATGGGAAATATTTTTAGTCGGGCTAAAAACTACTTGAAAAGAAAATCAAATCAAACAAATGAACAGCGTTATTTTCAAAAATACGCTTCCGAAATAAAACGCCGTAATTACAACAGTAATGATGTAATAATGTTCCGGCTTGATCATATCGGCGACTGTACTATGTTTACAAGCGCGGCGCGCGCTATCAGGGAATACTACAAAGACAGGAAAATGACGGTAGTATGTCTTTCAATTTCCGCACCGATTTTTGAAAGGATGGGCATATTTGATAAGATAATTCCCGTAGGTTTCAGACCCGCGGATATACAGTTTGACGAGTTGGACAAGGTAATAAAAGAAATAAGGACCAAAGAGTATGATATCCTTTTACAGCCTCAGGTATCAAAGTTTCCTTTAGCTGATATTCTCTGCGCCGCGACAAAATGCAATAAGCGCATCAGTATGGAAACAAAACCCGGCAACAGCAAGGAAGAATGGATAAACAAGGTCAACTTTATTTACGATGAACTAATTCCCTATCCGAGGGGCGTGGTCAGTGAATTTGACTATTACGGGGCGTTTGTACGGGGAATCGGAGTGAATGGATACAGGACGACCTGCCCTTGTTTAGAATATAAACAACAGAATAGGATCGAGGGAGATTATTATGTCGTATATCCGGGTGGTTCTATCAGACAAAAATTCTGGCCGCCTGAACGTATGGCAAGCATAGTGAATCATATTTATGAAAAAACAGGTCTTTTAGCTGTTTTTTTAGGAGTAGAAAGTGAAAAGTGGACGGTTGAAAGGCTCAAAGAACGCCTGACACCCGTTGCTGCGTTTTCTGTTGTGGATCTTGTAGGCTATACATCGGTGTTCGATGTGATCGATATTATCGGAAACGCGAAATTTATTCTCACAAACGATACTTCGGGAGTCCATATAGCTTGTGCGACGCAGACTCCTTCGGTTGTTATCTTAGGAGGTCCGCAGTATAAGCGTTTTCTGCCTTATCATATCGAAAATATTAAGCCCGAGGACAAACTTCCTTTAGTGGCTAACGTAGAAATGGATTGTTACTACTGCGATTGGGATTGGAATAATATAGAGAAATTAAATACCGAGTGTCTTAACAATATGAAACGCGAAGAACCGTGCGTATGCATAGAAAAAATTACCGTTGACCAGGTAAAAAAACTTGTAGATAAGATCCTGAAAGAAGAAGAGATATGTTGAAGCCAGGTAATACTCTGCACTTTATCAGCAGGATTGATGAAACGAACTGCGGTGATAGACTGTGCAGTCCTTTGTTATATTACAAGGATTTTTTTAAAAAATACAATATAAAGTGTCATGATATTCGTTATGTCGATTTTGGCACGATCTCACCTTCCGATGTTGTCATCATTGGCGGAGGCGGATTGATAGATTATTCCGAAAAGCTTAACCGTAATATAAATGGCGCTCTTGAAACAGGCGCCGCTGTGATAATGTGGGCGGCCGGGCTGAATACGCATGATGAATTTGACGGCACGTTTTCTACCGAAATAGAATATGAGAAGTTTAAGCGGGCGGCCGTTCGCGACTGTACAAATAAACACGGGTTGGAATATCTTCCCGATGTTTCCTGCAAACTTCCGGGTTTGAAAAAAGAATATACAATACGCCGTAAATACGGTGTTGCAAGGCATAAGGACTATCCGCTGCCGCTGTTGGAGGAATACGACAGCATAACCAATGCTTCGGATATCGAAGATATCCTCAAATTTATCGGCGAATCCGAAATCATATTGTCTAATAGCTTTCACCTGATATACTGGTCATTACTGATGGGAAAAAAGACAATATGTGTTGATTCGTTCAGCAGTAAGTTCGACTCATATAAATACAAACCCGAATACTATTCATCTTCTTCGGATAACCTTGAAGAATGTGCGGCTAAAGCCAAAAGCTATGATATTATTGACGAGTGTATCGCCGATAATGATAGTTTCTTTGAATTTGTAAAGCAGATAATTGAAGAGCGTCTGATTCCTGTCGAGAGCAATGTAGATAATATATCCTATGCTTTAGAAATCGCAAAGCTGGAAAATCGCTTAATGGAGCAGAACAGTACCGGTGATACGCTCAGCTCGCAGTTGTTTATTGATACAGGCAATGGGTTTACTGAGACGCAAAAGTGTATAGCAATAAACAATATAATAGGTGATGAGATCTGCAGCGTGAGGTTTGATATTTCTCGCTATGATAATATCTGTCATCTGCGTTTTGACCCGATAGAGGGACAATTCTGTGAAGTGGAGATCATTTCTGCCGAAGATACAAATGGGAAAGTTATACTTTATCCCAATGCTTCGGTGAGATACGGCAATGCCGACCGTTTCCTTACAACAGATCCTCAGTATTTTGCCGATCGTCCCTGCAGCGGAGTTTTAGAAATAAAATTCCGTTTCAGGCTTATCAGCTGTTCTGAGACTGAGAATAATATCATGAATTATATCGGTTCAAAAGAAAATCAGCTTCAGGAAATACTGCAAAGGGCGGACAAGCTGACCAACACTGTTTCTGAAAGGGACGAAGTTATTTTCAATCAGAGCAAGAGCATTACCGAGCTTACTGCTATGTGTCAGCAGCGTGAGGCTGCGTCAATACAGCTGGAGCAGACTATATGCAATCAGAATGACCGTATTTCGTCTTTTGAAGAAAAGTGTCGCTGGTACGCTGAGACATTAACCTCAAAGGATCAGATCATCAATGAGCAGAATGACTGCATTTCGTCTTTTGAAGAAAAGTGCCGTTGGTACGCTGAAACATTGACAGCAAAGGATCAGACCGTCAATGAGCAGGAAATGAGCATCAATTCTCTTAACGAAACCGTTCAGAATCGTGAACAAACGGTATTGCAGCAACAGAAAATGATAGAAAAACAAAACGACATTCTTGAGCAGGTAAGGGCAGAACTTGAACAGAAAAGGAACGAACTTGATAGTTTGTATCAATCTAAATCGTGGAAAATAACTTCTCCTTTGAGAAAGATCGTGGATTTTTTCAGGAAAATATTGAAAGGGAACAAAAATCATGAGGCTAAGCAATGAGCCAAAAAGGGCTTGTATTTATTTTCTTTATGATAAAGACGGAATTGTTGACGATTATGTGATCTGTCAACTGTTGGATATCAAAAAAAATGTTTCGTTTTTACATTGCGTCGTAAACGGAGAATTATCGGATGACGGCAGGAAAAAGGTCAGTGAGATAGTTGACGAGCTGTATGAGAGAGAGAACAAGGGAAACGACATCGGAGCATACAAAGCTGCACTTGAATATATAGGCTGGGAGAAGCTTAGCAAATATGATGAATTGGTTATTCTGAATAACACCTGTTTTGGACCTGTCTATCCGTTTAGTGAGGTATTTGATTGGGCAGCCGAAAAGGATATAGATTTTTGGGGTCTTACGATGGATACCAAAAGCAACTGGCTTGGTACCACCGATTACCTGCATTATAATAAAAGTGAACATCATTTGCAGTCATATTTTATTGTTTTCAGAAGACCTCTTCTTGGAAGCGATTTTCTGACGGAGTTTTTCAGGGAAATTCCTGATGATACAAGCTATATAACGTCGGGTTGCTTTTTTGAGTACGCGTTTCCGGGTTATTTTGAGGAACGCGGATATAAGTGGGACGTTTATTGCAAGACAAACGACTACGATTATCCTCTTCTTTTTGCTCCCGCGTCACTGCTCAGGGATTTCCGTATGCCGCTTTTCAAGAAACGCAGTTTTTTTCACCACTATACAGATGTGTTGAATCACTCGGGTGGTGAAGCCACAGCCGAACTGATCGGATATTTGGAGAACGAAACTGACTATGATATGAAGATGGTTTGGAAATCCGTTCTTCGTACAGGAAGTTTGTCTGACATTGTTCGTTGTTCACAGCTGGAGCGTGTTCTGTCAAGCCGTGCAATAGTCAAAGAATATAAACCCGATTATAAAGTTGGGGTAGTATATCATGCCTATTATCCGGATCTGTTTGATGAGAGTTTGGATTATCTCAGCAACTTTCCAAAAGGCACAAAAATGCTTATTACTACAAATACTGATGAGAAAAAATGTCTTTTAAGCGAAAAGCTGGCCGAAAAAAAGGTTAACGCGGAGATAAAGGTTATCGAGAACAGGGGGCGTGACGTATCTTCGCTTCTGGTTGGGGCTGCTGATTTTATCAATGACTTTGACCTTATTTGCTTTGCTCACGACAAGAAGTCTACGCAAATCAAACCCGGGGGTGTAGGACGGTCATGGCAGTACAAACTTAATCAAAATATGTTTGCCACAGATGTGTATGTTCAAAATGTTATAGGCGTGTTTGAAGAAGAACCTTGCCTTGGCATAGCGTTTCCGTCACCGCCCAACCACTCGTTTTATCCTTACAACTTGGGCAATGGATGGTTATCAAATTACCATAATACTAAAAAGCTTCTTGATAAGTTTGGCGTTAATGTTAAAACAAATGAGCATACGTTGTGTGTCGCTCCTATGGGGACTTGCTTTTGGTTCAGGCCTGAGGCTCTTAAGAAACTTTTCGGCGGATACAGCGGTAACGGCTGGTCATTCAGCGATTTTCCGCGGGAGCCAAACCGTTACGATCAAACGCTCCTCCATGCTATTGAGCGCGCGTATGCGTATTTTGCACAGGACGCGGGGTATTATCCGGTATATTTGTATAATAGCGAGTACGCGCCGATTGAGTTTACAAACCTTGAATTCAGTAAGACAGGTTCCACTGATATGAGAATGTGGGTAGACCGGTTAGCTATGACCGCGATCAGCTATAGTAAGAATGAAGAACAGGGCGCGAGAATGAATGATGATTCAGTTGTTACGGCGCCGTATAATCAGATTACAAACTATGGCGTAAAACAGAGTCTTCTTCACTTGGCGTATGCTTTGCGGTGCAAGTATCCGCGTTTCTGGGCGTTTATGCTTCCTATTCGTCGTCTTGGTCAGAAAATACTAAGGATAAAGACAAAATAATAACGGCGTATGATTAAATACTGCATGGCTAATAAAGTTTTATTGAGGCAGCTTTACAGCCGGAAGGTAAAAAATACGCTTGTTAAGAGGATTTTAGTATGGTTTTTTCATCGCCTGTATTTTTGTTCTTGTTTTTGCCTATTGTATTGATAGGATATTTCCTTACGAGGAAATGGTGCGGCAATTTTTTTCTGCTCGTTGCTTCGTTAGCGTTTTACGCTTGGGGCGAGCCTAAATTTGTTTTTGTAATGATCGGGGCAGTTCTTGTTGATTATGTTCTCGGATTGTGGGGAAACCGGGCAAGAGAAAAGAAAAAAAGTGTACGGCCTGTTATAGTCGTTACCGCGGTACTCAATGTCGGGTTGCTGTTTGGATTCAAGTATCTTAATTTTACTTTTGATAATTTTCGTTTACTCTTCGGAGATTCTATTCCGGTTACGAATATTATTCTCCCGATCGGTATTTCTTTTTTCACCTTTCAGGCAATGTCTTATGTTTTTGATGTGTGTAAAGGAAAAGGAGCAGTTCAGCGAAATCCGCTGAATGTTCTTCTTTATGTGTGCCTGTTTCCGCAGCTTATTGCCGGACCTATAGTTCGGTATCAGACTGTGGCAAATGAAATAAACTACCGAAAGGAAAGCCTCGACGATTTTGTGCGTGGCATAGAGCGATTTATTTTCGGTCTTGGGAAAAAAGCGATCCTTGCGAATACTCTTGGCATAACGGTGGATTATTGCTTTGATCTGGTAGGAACTCCCGATTTTACAACGCCGGTAGCATGGCTTGGCGCGGTCGGATATTCTCTTCAGCTGTATTTCGATTTTTCCGGATATTCCGATATGGCAATAGGGCTGGGGTTGATGTTTGGATTTCATTTTGAAGAAAACTTCAATTATCCTTACATCTCGGGGTCTATCAGTGAATTCTGGAGAAGATGGCATATTTCCATGGGAACATGGTTCAGAGATTATATTTATTTTCCGCTCGGAGGATCGAGAACAAAAACAAAAGCACGCGGAGTATTCAATCTCTGCGTTGTATGGCTGCTTACGGGAATATGGCACGGAGCAAACTGGACGTTTATTGTCTGGGGTCTGTGGCATCTGGTCTGGATAATATTTGAAAAACTGAGCGGATTTCCGGACAAGCGCGGAAACAAAGCGCTTGCGGTGTTATATCGTATTGTAACATTGATCGTTGTTGTCGTTGGCTGGGTATTGTTCCGTGCCGATAGCCTTTCACAGGCGTCTGATTTTTTAAGTGTTATGTTTGGAATAGGCGGGTTTACAGCGTCGGCAGAAGCAATAACCTTGTGGAAGGATGCAGCGGTACTGATTGTTTTAGCAGTATTTTTCTCCTTGCCGTGGCTCTATAAGCTTATAAATAAAGTTGAAATAACCAAGCCTATAATTATTGCGTTTGTAATGGTGATAAGCATTGCTTTCAGTGTAACGGCAAGTTATGATCCGTTCATTTATTTTAACTTCTGACTTGGGGTGATCTTTGATGAAGCACAATAAAGCAGTTATAAATATTATAATTCTGATAATATTTCTATTGGGAATAATGTGGTTCTTTTTTGCTACAGCAAAAAGCACATTTGAAACAATAGAAAAAGCAGTTAATGCAGACTCTGTCTCTATGATACCCGATGAGGTTGAAAGTAATCTTAAAGCGAACTTTCCATTCAACTTGGAATTCAAGGACATAAAAGGAATGGTATATAAGTCTTTAGGCAAGGATGTCATAGGAGATTTTGAATATATTAAAGATTCAAACGGCGTTGTACGTATCGTAAGTGATGGATATGATGCAAAATTATTTATTGATTCGGTAGAGAGATTAAAATTAAAGCTGGACAGTCGTAATATACCGCTTATCTATGTCAATCTGCCCGATGCAGGTGCAAATATTCAGGGAAACATCAAAATAAACGGAGGAACTCCGAAAGAAGTAGTTCAATTCGTGAAAAACGAGAATATTGATATTCTTGATATTAACGAAAAATATAGATCTGGTCAAACGCCTTTTTCCGAAGAGATATCATTCAGAACAGATTTCCATTATACTACTGAAGGTGAGTTTTGGATAGCTTCTGAAATAGCTAAGTATTTATCGGAAAAATATTATATAGAATTTCCGGAAATGAATAAAGTTTTTTCTTTAGACAATTATTACGTAAGATCTTATCCTTTTATTGGAAATTCCGTTAGAAATTTAGGTAAATATTTTACAGAAATGGATACATTTGACGTGTACCATCCCTTGTTTGATACGTCTTTAGATGTTTTTGTCCCGCAGGAGGATCTGTTTAAAAGCGGTGATTTTGATACATCGGTATTAAACGGATATGAAGAAAGGAATGATAATACAGAATACACATATTGGGTTACAAACTACGGACATTACCCTTCAGAATGGTACACGATATACAATAATAATTCAGATAGTGATACAGATATTCTCCTAATATGTGATTCGATCTTTATGCGTGGGTCCTCATATCTCTCGCTGGCTTGCAGGTCAGTAACTTTCTACGATTCGCGCGTCGATGGAAATTCAAAACAACTTTCAATGCTTATAGATAATAACGATTTTGACGCGGTCTTGCTTATAGGTTCAAGTGATGATTATTTCAGCAGAAATTTTGCTAATGATATTTCCGAAGCTGTGGAATCTGACTCTGAAAATGAAATCAGCAGAATGTTTATTGATGTGTTCACCGGCGGCAATGCAGACAATACCGGCATGATATTGGAGACCTCATCAAATAATAATATTCAAATTACGGGATGGGCTATTGACAAGGAGTTAATGCTTCCGTTAAAAGAAATATACGCGGATGTTAACGGTACGTTGATAAAGTGCAATTATGGTATACAAAGCGCAAACTTAGTTACGTATTACGGTTCGGAGGCGCTTGGGAATTGCGGCTTTACAGTAGTGCTGCCCAAAAGGCTTGTCCGGCGTGAACTTGTTGATTCAGTATCATTTATTCTGGTTACCCAAACTGATAAGATTATTAGATGTCGTTATTCATTAGGCGTCAATAATATGGGAGTTCAGGATGTTATTTCGCTTCCGCAGCATTTGTTTGAAAACTCGATCAACGGTTTATGGGTAAACTATGCAAATGGCATCGCGCAGACTGAAGAAAGAAAAATTGTACTGGATATTCAAGGTTCAGAAACAGTCAGGCTTGACGGATGGGCGGCTGATATGGCTCAAGGAACTTCGTTAAGCGGTCTTTTTGTGCGCGTTGGAGATCATGTCTTTGAATGTGAGTATGGTATCAGGGAAGATCTTGTTGCAGAGTTTTTTCAAAATGAAAACCTGAGATATACAGGTTTTAGTGTTGACATCCCCGCGGAATATTTTACCTCGGATGTAACTCAATTGGAATTCATTGAAGTTTCTCTTGACGGCAGTTTCCGGTATGAAGACGTAATATATGAAGTGAAATACGAGAGATCAAACAGTGTGCATATGGATATTGCCCAGGTCCTTGCACTGCCTGTTCATTCGCTTGACGGCTCGGTAAACGGTTTATGGATAGATTATACAAATGGCATCGCTCAAACGGAAGAAAGAAAGATCACGCTTGATATATCCGATGTTGATACTGTCAGTATCGATGGCTGGGCAGGGGACATGATACAGGGAAATGCACTGGGAGGTCTTTTTGTACGTGTCGGAGATCACGTTCTTGAATGTGAATACGGAATTCAATCCGATATAGTAGCACAAGTATATCAGAACGATAAATTGAGATATACCGGATTCCATGTGGATATCCCGGCGGGATATTTTACTTCGGATATAACTCAAATAGAGTTTATTGAGATCTATATTGACGGCAGTTTCCGTTATGAAGACGTAATATATAAGGTAAATATTACTGGGGCTTCGGACAATGGTATTTCAGCTGTGATCATGATGGTGATAATTGCTGTTGTCTTTATTGCGGCGCTGTTTTACCTGAAGAACACAAGCGGAATAGAAGCTTTCCAGAAGTTTCAGCAGAATGAATTCCTTTTCTCCGAGCTGATAAAAAGAGATTTTACTCTAAAATATAAGCGCACGATTCTCGGCGTGCTCTGGAGTATGATCTCACCGCTCGTTAACCTTATCGTGATGTGGATCGTCTTTCGGAAGCTTATGGGAGAAAATATAAATCATTATGTGATTTATCTTTTCTCGGGACAGCTTGTATTTAATTACTTCAATGAAGCGACAACAATGGGTATGACGTCGTTGAGCGACAACTCATCTATTTTTACAAAAGTTAATGTACCAAAATATTTGTTCCTGTTTTCAAGAAATGTAGCTTCGCTTATAAATTTTGGACTCACCTTCATCATATACCTGATTTTTGTAGCAATAGACGGATTGCCGTTTACCTTGAGTTTTGTTTCGCTTCTTTATCCTATTTTATGTATGATAATATTAAATCTCGGAATAGGGTTGATATTATCCGCGTTGTTCGTATTCTTCCGTGATATGCGCTATCTTTGGGGAATAGGTACTCAGATAATCATGTGGCTTTCCGTTATTTTTTACAGTATTGATATGACGGATCCCAAAATTCAGAAGCTTTTTATGCTTAATCCTGTCTATCTGAGTATTAAATACTTTAGAAGCGTTGTTATTGACGGAACTATACCCGATTTGAATTTCCACCTGCTGATGGCGTTTTATTCTATAGGTTTTTTCGTAGTTGGCTGTATAATTTACAAGAAAAAGAATCAAGAATTTCTTTATTATGTTTAAGGAGAAGGTATGTCACAAGAAACTATGGAACCGATCGTCTCGGTCAGAAATGCGAAAATCAGATATAAGGTCGGGAATTTCAGAGATATTGGTCTGAAAGAATGGGTCCTGTCAAAAATCAGAGGAAAATATCATGTAGGTTATTTTATGGCGGTAGACGATGTAAGTTTTG
The DNA here is from genome assembly GCA_022508885.1 of Oscillospiraceae bacterium. Taxonomy (GTDB): domain Bacteria; phylum Bacillota; class Clostridia; order Oscillospirales; family Ruminococcaceae; genus CAG-115. The sequence goes on from JAFLUG010000010.1 coordinate 24,402, forward strand.
ACTTATATGAGGGCGAAATGCTCGGAATAATCGGAACTAACGGAGCTGGCAAATCAACGCTTCTGAAAGCGCTGTCGGGTATAATGGAGCCTTCGGAGGGAACGGTTTTCAGAAGAGGGAATATCGCGGCTTTATTGGAGCTTGGCAGTGGATTTGACGATGACCTTACGGTAAAGGAAAACACGTATCTTCGCGGAGCGATATTAGGATATTCAAGAAAACTGATTGATGAAGTCTACAATGATATTATAGATTTTGCCGAGCTTTCGGAATTCGCAGACCGCCCCTTTAAACAGCTTTCATCGGGTATGAAATCACGGCTTGCTTTCTCTATCGCGAGTATGGTCAGCCCTGATATACTTGTCCTTGATGAAGTGTTGTCTGTCGGTGACGGGTCATTTCAGAAAAAAAGCGAAGAAAGAATGAGATCTATTATCAGTGCGAATGCAACCACAATACTTGTATCGCATTCTCTTGCACAGATCAGGAGTATGTGCACAAAGATCCTTTGGCTGCATAAAGGCAAACAGGTCACGGTAGGCACGGACGTACAGCATATCTGTGATTTATATGAAGACTTCCTGAACGGTAGGATCACGCAGGAAGAAATACTAAGCGGTAAATTGTTCAACGAATGATTAATCATATTAGAAAGGGTTTTTGTTATGAAAAAGAAAGAAAAAAATGTTGATGAATTAAAAGAGGAGCTTTTTGAAAGGTATCCGTCTCTCGGATCCTGCAGAGATGATTTTCAGAAGGCGTTTGAATGTCTGCGCGCGAGTTATATGTCCGGAGGTAAACTGCTGGTTGCGGGCAATGGAGGCAGCGCCGCCGATTCGGAACATATCGTAGGCGAACTTATGAAATCTTTTTTATTCAACAGACAGATCAACAAGGATATTGAGACTAACCTTTGCGATTTATTCGGAGAAGAAGGAGAAAAACTTGCCGGTAAAATGGAGGGCGCGCTTCCGGCTCTGCCTCTTACTTCAATGCCGGCTTTGACAAGCGCTTTTGCTAATGACGTCGACGCGGCTGTATCTTTTGCTCAGATGCTTTATGGGTACGCAAACAAGGGAGATGTGTTTTTAGGCATTTCCACCTCGGGAAATTCAAAAAACATAATTTACGCGCTTATGGTTGCTAAGGCAAAGGGTATACCCACCATCGCGCTCGCCGGCGGAAACGGCGGAAAATGCCGCGAGCTTGCGGATATAACTATCTGTGTTCCCGAGAATGAGACGTTTAAGATACAGGAGCTTCATCTTCCGATATATCATGCGCTTTGTTCCATGCTTGAGGCTGAGTTTTTTGAGGAAAGGTAAAGCGTATGAACGGTAATATTGAATTTGATATAAGTAAGTTCAGGGGAAAAAAGGTAGCTGTATTCGGAGATTTTATGATCGATGAGTACCTTGACGGCAAAGTATCAAGAATTTCGCCGGAAGCTCCCGTACCGGTGGTCCACATAAGATCAAATACAAGGCGTTTGGGTGGCGCCGGAAATGTCGTTCGTAATTTATCCGCGCTTGGCGCGGATGTTGCCGCGATAAGCTTTATAGGCAACGATGCGGACGGAAACTGGCTTATTGAACGTCTTAAAAACTACGGAACAGATATTTCCGGTATCGTACAGAGCAATGATACAATAACCAGTATCAAGACTCGCGTTACATCACAGAATCAGCAGCTGCTCAGGTATGACCGTGAGATCGTTAAAAATGTTCCTGAAAGTTATGTTGAAGAGCTGACACAGATGATAGACGGGATCCTTTCCGACAAGAGTGCGGTCATTATATCGGATTATGGCAAGGGAGTAGTTACCTGTGGCACCGCAAATGTAATAATCTCTGCCGCGGCAAAGGCGGGTATCCCGGTGGTAGTAGACCCCAAGGGAAATGATTACGGAAAATACCGCGGCGCGACTGTCTGCACACCCAACATGAATGAGCTTCAGGGGGCAGTAGGAAGGTCTCTTACCACCGAGGAAGAGATTGCTCTTGCCGGAAAAGAACTTTGTGCCGATTGTAATATTGAATATATACTTGCCACACGTTCGGAAAACGGGATGTCATTAATAAACGGAAAAAGCGGGGAGAAAAAGGATTATCCTGCACTTGCCAAAGAGGTCACAGATGTAACCGGCGCCGGAGATACTGTTATATCCGTATTTACACTATGCCTTGCTTGCGGAGCTTCCCATGATGACTGCTGCCGTCTTTCCAACATCGCCGCGTCTATCGTAGTATCAAAGTTCGGCGCGGCTGTAGCTTCTCCCGAGGAGATAAATAAAACTATCGCCGATATTCCCAATATGCTTTCTAAAGTGTATACAGTGTATGAAGCAAAGCAGAGGGCTTCATTCCTAAGGCAGCAGGGAAAGAGGATAGTGTTTACAAACGGCTGTTTCGATATCGTACATGCGGGACATATCTCATCATTTTTGCAAGCTAAAAAATTCGGAGATGTTTTGTTTGTAGGTGTTAACAGCGATGATTCTATCCGCAGAATTAAAGGAGATAGTCGTCCGATCGTAGCACAGGAAAACCGACTTGCTTTGCTTGAATCGCTTTCTTGCATTGATTATCTTGTAATGTTTGAGGATGATACACCGGAGGAACTTATCCGAGCCATCAAGCCGGATGTTCTTGTGAAGGGTAAGGACTGGGAAGGTAAAGAGGTAGCCGGCGGGGAATTTGTAAGGAGTTACGGAGGAGAGGTCCGCTTTATTGAACTTGAACAAGGGCTTTCCACCACCAATATAATTGATAGAATTCTTGAGATAAATAAGGAGAAATAGTTGATGAGCATTATAGTAACAGGCGGAGCCGGGTTTATAGGAAGTTGTATTGTCAGAACACTCAACGACGCGGGATATACCGACATTATCGTTGTCGATAATATATGCAGTACCGAAAAATGGCGCAATCTGGTGAATAAAAAGTACACCGAATATATCAGCAGGAACGATTTTATTTCAAGACTGCCGGAATTTTCGGGAAAGGTCACTCATGTGTTTCACATGGGGGCTTGTTCCGCAACGACTGAACAGGATTTTGATTTTCTGTATAAAAACAATTTTGAATATACAAAGGCTCTGTGGAAGTTCTGTACCGATGAAAAGATAAGCTTCTATTATGCCTCCAGTGCCGCAACATACGGTGACGGTGAACAGGGATTTGACGATAAGAGCGACATAAAGGCTCTTCGTCCGCTCAACGGATACGGTTATTCAAAACAGCTGTTTGATCTGTGGGTTGAGAAGCAGACTTCTGCTCCCGCCCAGCACTGTGGATTTAAATTCTTTAATGTTTACGGACCTAACGAGTATTTCAAGGGTTCAATGGCAAGCGTCATCTTTCATTCTTTTAACAAAATCACCGAGACCGGAGAGATGGGGCTGTTCAAATCTTACAAAGAAGGTTATGAGGACGGTCAGCAGCTTCGCGATTTCGTCTATGTCAAGGATCTGTGTAAGGTGATGCTGTTTATGATGGATCACCCGGATATAAACGGTTTGTTCAATATCGGTACAGGAAAGGCGAGAAGCTTTTACGATCTTTGCAGTAACACATTTATTTCAATGAATGTTCCTATAAATATAAAGTTTGTTGAAATGCCTGAAAAGCTCAGAGCAAAGTATCAATATTTTACCGAGGCAAATATGGAAAAGCTCAGAAGCGTTGGCTATACCGAACCGTTTTACACTCTTGAAGATGGCGTAAAGGACTATGTTCAGAATTATTTAATGAAGGATTATGCAATTTATTGATCGAGGTCTCCAACATGAATAAGGCTTTTTTTCTTGATAGAGACGGTACGATAAACGTTGATACTGGATATGTAGGAAAACCCGATGATATAAAGCTTATGCCCGGCGCGGCTGAAGCAATAAAAAAAATGAACGATGCCGGATATCTTGTAATAGTTATTTCAAATCAAAGCGGAGTAGCCCGCGGATATTTTACTGAGGAACAGGTTCAGGAAGTTAATCAGCGGTTAAACGATATGTTGGCAGAACATGACGCCCATATTGATGCTTTTTATTATTGTCCCCATCTTGAGAACGGAAGCGTTCCCGAATATTCAATAAAATGTTTATGCAGAAAACCGCTTCCGGGGATGTTCAGAAACGCGGTCAAAGATTTTGATTTAGACCCGTCTGCGTGCTTTGCGTGCGGAGATAATCCCAGGGATGTAGAGGGGGCAATGGCAATCGGCGTTCCAAACAACCATCTTAGAATTGTTTACGGTAATAATGGCGAGTTGAGTCTGGATAATGCATTTGATTGGGATAAAATATAGAAAAACTCAATGATCATGGCCAAAGAAAGGAAGAAATATGCAAAATTCTCTTGAAAGTTCAAAACAGAATAACGAGAAATGGGTTGATGGTCTGAAGGGTATCCTTGCAATTGTAATTGCGTTTTTCTGGCATTATAAAGATTTCCCTATAAGTGGTAATTTACCCTTTCAGAATATATTTCTTACGCTTTTCAAATACGGCGGACTGGTAGTTGAAGTGTTTTTTTCATTATCAGGCTTTGGAATGATAATGGGTTATGAGTCAAAGATATATAATGGCGAGATCTCATTTGGCAGTTATATAAAACGCCGGATCTCCAAAATTTATCCTTTATTTCTGGAAACGTTGCTTATTACTTTGATTTTGAATGTTATCTTTGCCTTTACTGATTACTTTACATATCCCTTTTTTGACGCTTATCATTTTTTCCTTAATGTAATATTGCTTCAGTCAGGAGCTTTTGAAGCAACACAGTCATATAACGGGCCTTCCTGGTTTATTTCCATAGTGATCTGTATGTATGTTTTGCTTTTTTTGATTATAAGGCTGACAAGAGATAAGATCAGAAACAGCTCGTATATATATGTATATATATTCATAGCAATTTCTGGCGGAATGCTGTATATGACAGGATGGAATCTTCCGTTCTTTAATTCATATATTGCGCGCGGGTTATTAAGTTTCTTTATTGGCTGTGCCATTGCTAAGTTTAATATTATTTCTAAATCCTTCAACAGCAGGCTTAAAAATTTTATAGGTTATACCGCGTTGGTATCATTGGTAAGCGTGTGGGTGTTATCAAGAATATTTGGGTACGAAACAGTATTAGGAAACATTTTGATGTATGTACCGATAGTGTTTACTCCACTTTTGATGCTCAGCATTATATGCTTGGATTGGTTAAAGCGTATTTTGAGCATTAAACCATTATTGTATCTGGGCAGAGTTTCTATGTCATTATACCTTATCCATCATCCATTAATGAACTTGATAATGTATTTGAATACAAAATTTGCTTTGAACATCAATTATTCTTTTGAATTGATATGGCTGGGATATATGATTATTATGATTAAGTTGTCGGAGCTTAATCAGATAATTGTAACAAAAGTTGATCGTTCATTCAAAAAGTGGATAACTAATGATAAACATTCAAAGACAGTATGATTCCGATAGTGTCCTATAACGTCAGAAGGTGATTTGTTTTTGCTGATGTCTTGTCGTTTACCGAAAAATGAGTTTCCGACAGAAAGGGTATGTGTTTATGACGAATAAAGATGAAGGTCACAAAACCGGAAATAATTGGAAGCTTTTTCTGTTAACGGCAGTTTTAATATTCATAGTTTTGATAGTCGTGATCATTCTGATAATTACGAACCCGTATAAAACATATAGAAACCGAACGACAGGGGAAATAGGGGAAAATGGATTTGTCGGAACGGGTACTGAGATTGATCCGTATTTAATTTCAAATGTGGATGATCTTTGTAACTTCAGAGATTTGGTTAATTCGGGTACAAAGTTTTCCGGTAATTACTTTTTGCAGACAGAGAGCATTGATCTTTCGGGTATAGATAATTGGGAACCAATAGGAATAGCCGGTTCAGACAACTATTTTTACGGCAGCTATAACGGAGACGGCCATACGATAAATAACCTTACGATAACCGGTACGGATGGATATGCGTATAATGGGTTATTTGGGGAATTATACGGAGAAGTACGGAATCTGGGAATAGAGAGCGGTTATATCGAAGGTATGTGTGCCGGCTCAATCGCAAGTCACGGCAGCTCAACTTCGGCAATAATAAATTGTTACAACAAAGCGACAATACATGGTGTAGCCTGGGCCGGCGGTATGGTTGTAGCTTTTCAGGGAAGAGTTTCTTACTGCTGGAATCTGGGAGAAGTTATCTGCGATACTAATCCTGCCGCGGGCATTTCTCCCAACAACGCGCTGATAAAGAACTGCTTCAGTTATCAGTTACCGGTCGTCTCGGATATATTTTCGGGAAGTGTGACCGCATCTGAACAATTCCTCTCGCTTGATGAGATAGATATAACAAAATTGTGGGAATTGCAGTATAATGAAGAACTGGGTATAGCATCCGACTTGGATCCCACTGAGCGTGTCCGCTTTATTGTAACAACTGAAGATACGATATCTTTTGACAGAAATTATATCCCATCATATGTCGTAAAAAAGAATATTGAGGGATTCTTTGCAGATTACGGCGCAATTTTACTGTTGGCAATCGCGGCGTTGGTATTGATTATTATCGCGAACCATAAACCCGCGGCATTGGGTACTGTTCTGACTCTTGCATTGATTTGCGGGTCATATAGTATTCTTAATGATACGTTGCGTCTTAAAGAATTCACTGCTGTGACGGATTTTTATGTGCAGCCCGAAAATTCAATTGATGTTTTGTTAATTGGAAGCAGCATGGTAGGAGTAAATCAGTCTTGCGAGGTCCTTTGGAAAGACTACGGTATTTCTGGATATGCTTTCAGCTCAGGTTCTCAGCCCTTTTGGATCAGTTACTATTTTCTTAATGAAGCATTGAAAACATGTGACCCGAAGGTCGTTGTTATAGATGTCTCAGTAGTAACTAACTTATCAGATACTGTCTTAAAATGGCCATATTTGAGTGTTGGCGGGCTAAAGTTCTCTTTAAATAAACTTGAGGCAATACAAGCATCAGCCCAACAGGAGTCATGGATGGATCTGCTCTTGGGGTTTCCAATATATCACACAAGATATTCTGAACTTGATGACACTGATTTTGAAAGTTATCCATGGAATCAGCAAGGAATCAACTATAAGGGTTCTACGAATGTGTATGGCACAGGAAATGTTAAAGATTTGATCCCTGCGGCTGATATAGAAACTGTTCAAGCAATATCGGAAAAGCACGAAGAATTTCTTGTAAAAATAATTGAAGAATGTAACACTAAAGATATCCCGCTTGTTTTAGTAACTTCTTTTAAGCCGAATAGGAAACTCTACCAACCACATTTTAATTATATTGCTGAGTTGGTTTCTGAATATGACGTTCCTTTTATTGATTTTAACCACCTGGATGAGGAACTCGGTATAGAACTTAACGATATCTGGACCGATAACAACCATCTTAATATAAAAGGCGCCCGAAAGCAAAGCGAATACTTAGGACAGTATCTGAAAGAAAACTATGATCTTTTTGACCACAGAGGAGACCCTTATTACAGCTCTTGGGATGTGTTCTCGGTTAATCAGCAGAATATGTACATCCCTATAATCACTGACCGTAGCGATTATCTTAAGGAGCTTGTCCGTGATGACCGAACTGTCGTTATCATAAAGCAATCGGTCGATACAAGCAATCCGGCATACGAAGCGTTTTTGCAGGACGCGGTCGTATGCGGTTTTGACATGAGCTTTCTGAATAGTATGGCGAATGGATGCTGGATAGTTGAACATCCGGGTATTTCATATGCAAATATAGGGCTTGTATCAGGTCAGAGAGCTTCTTTTCAGTTGGACGATGAAGAAATTATAGTAGATTTGTCAGGCCAAACAATCACCTATGCCGGTGAATCGCTAACAACTATCAAAAACGGTATCACCTTTATAGTCTACGACCCGAACACCGAACAGATCATTGACAAGTGTGTTATATACGAGACACCATCGGGCAGCGTAGTTTCACATGTGTAGAAAGGTAAAACACGATGTATATAGGAGCTTTTGACATAGCACGGTTTTGGAATAGCCTTTCCATGAGCTTCGTGTCTGCCACTTTCCTTATCTTCGTCGCGATAATAGTTGTTTATTACTATACCGTAAGACCTAAGAATCAATGGATAGTCGTCCTTGTCGGCAGCCTTATATTCTGTCTGGTTGGTGGCTGGCAGGTGGTGGTATACCCTTTACTAATCGGCATTATCGTGTACTTTTCCGCTCGGATAATTGAGGCGACGGATAAAAAGGAAAAGAAAAAGCGCAAACGTTTTGTCGCGTTTTCTGCAACAACGTTGGTTGCCACATTATCGCTTATTAAATTGGTTCAGTTGTTTGAACTGACAACAATAAACTTTATCTTTCCTATCGGTATTTCTTACTATACGTTTTCCGCCATAAGCTATGTGGCAGATGTTTATTGGAGGAAAGACACGGCGGAAAAGAACTATTTCAAGCTGCTTGCCTTTCTGATATACTTCCCGAAGATATTGCAGGGGCCAATCTCGCGTCATCGTCAGCTTGCGCCGCAGATGTTCAAGGGGCAGGCGTTCTCGTACAAGAACATCACTTTTGGCGCCCAATTGGTGTTGTGGGGATTCTTTAAAAAGATAGTGCTGGCGGACAGGCTTGTTACAGTTGTAGATACCGTTTTTTCAAATCACGATGATTACGGCGGTTTTATCATCGTTGTAACGGCTATGCTGTCGGCAGTTCAGCTATATGCCGATTTTTCGGGGTGTATGGATATGGCTGCGGGAATTTCACAGATGCTTGGACTGGAACTTGAGAAAAACTTCGACCACCCATTCTTTTCCAAGACAGTTGCGGAGTTCTGGAGAAGGTGGCATATCACGCTCGGTGCTTGGTTTAAAGACTATGTATATATGCCGATCGCGGTTTCGCCCGGAATGATCAAATTTACCGGCTGGATACGCACCCACATAGGCAAGGCGGTGAGCCGAGCAATATCGACCATAATACCGCTTGCCGTAACATGGATACTTACCGGTCTATGGCATGGCACTGGCATGAACTATATTACGTGGGGTATCTATTGGGGAACGCTTATCATCTTATCCACACTGCTTTCCAAAAAGTTTGATGCGCTTAATGAGGCACTGCATATCAACACAAAAACTCAAATTTGGAGAATTTTCCAAATGACGCGTACATTTTTGATTTTCTGTGTCACAAGAATAATTGTAGTACCGGGCGATATGACGGTTACCGGTGATATTCTGGGCAGGTTGTTCACAGACTTAAGACCGTGGGAACTTGTTGACGGCACTGTATACAACCTGGGGCTTAGCGAATATGAGTTAAATCTGGCACTCATCTGCGTGGGCATACTGTGGATAGCGGACTATCTTCAGACAAAGGTGTATATTCGTGAGAAAATTGCAAGCTGGAACGTGGTTTTCCGCAGTCTGTTTTACAGTGCGGCAGTGGTGGGCGTGCTTACGTTCGGTTTGTGGGGACCCTCTTACGACGCGGCTTCGTTTGTGTATATGAATTATTAGTCAATGATGGGAGATATAATACTCCAGTGAACATTAAAGCAGAAAGGAAATTGAAATATGAAAGAACGAATTTTGGAAATCCTGGCAGACGCACTGCCGCAGATAGATTTTACCGCGTCGGATTCGCTGGTGGATGACGGTATACTTGATTCCCTCTCCATTGTCACTCTGGTTTCGGAGCTTTCGCTTGAATACGGAGTCGTATTCGATATGGAAGAGCTCACTCCCGAAAATCTCAATTCCATTGACGCTATTGTGGAAACGGTAAAGAATTTGCAGGGAAATTAACAAAACTTATTTCGGCTTGACATAATGTTAAGCCGAAATAATTTAGAGGAGGTAAATATGTTCCAAACCATTGTTGAAGCAGTCCTCGGCCATGCGAAAAACACTCCGGATAAGCTTGCGGTATGCTTTAAAAAGCAGCGGTTGACCTATAAGGAGCTTGCGGACATGGTAAGGGCATTCGCGCAGCTTTTAAGTGAAAAGAAGCAGGTCCGGTCCGGTGACATTATTATGATAAGTGCGCTGTCAAAGCCCGAATATGTGGTGAGCTACCTTGCCGTTCAGTATTTAGGCGCGACGGTGGTCCCTGCGGACAAAGCATCGACAGAGGATTCTCTGACGCGGCTGTGCCATATCGTAGAGCCTAAGTTTATCCTCACCGACAGCCGTCTGGGAGATGACAGCATCCCTAAGCAGTCTCTGCGCGCATGGTACGCCGAAGCCGAAGCTCTCTGTACGGGAGAAGGCTTTGACCCCGACAAGCTCCCCTACCGTCTGCCCGATATGAACAGCATATCGGATGTCATCTTTACCACCGGCACTACCGGAGACCCAAAAGGTGCTATGCTTTCATATTCCGCTATTCTGGCGGGAACGATAAATACACGGGACGGCACAGACCGCCATTCGGGCAATATAGAGCTTCTCCCGCTCCCGCTCAATCACTCTTTCGGACTTCGTGTTATGAGAACATTGCTGTACATCGGAGCAACTGTTATTCTTCAGAACGGCTTTATGTTCGCAAAGGAATTGATAACAAACCTGGAGGAATACGGCTGTACGGGAATTTCCGCCGTATCCGCTTCGGTCGAACGCCTCTATCAGAATTTGGGCGATCGGTTCGCAGAGGTGTTTGTTCAGTTTAAATATATGGAGATAAGCGCGGGCTCTTTGAGCGTCGGAATGAAGCAGAAGCTGCTGTCTGTCGTCCCGACCATGCACCTGTATAATGTATGGGGTTCCTCCGAAACAGGCGGAGCTATCTTCTTAGACGTAACGGCACACCCCGAACACATAGCCTCTCTCGGAAAACCCGCAAACGGCGTAGAGGTCACTATGGTAGACAGCGAGGGCAATCGGGCAGCAGCGCACACTCCCGAGACCGCGGGACGCATGATAATGAAAGGTGATATGCAGATGCAGGGCTATTATAAACAGCCCGACATCACCGCGGAGACCATTGTGGACGGCTATCTGTACACCGGCGACTTGGCATATATAACCGAGGATGGGTTTGTTTATATGCTGGGTCGAGCAGATGACATCATCAATGTGGGCGGCGAGAAAGTTTCTCCCATTGAGGTTGAAAACGCCGCGAGTCTTTACGAGGGTATCCGAGACTGCGCGTGCGTGGGCGGCGCTGACCCCGAGGGAATAATGGGGCAGGTGCCTGTTCTGTTCGTCGTTCCCGAGGACACACAGTTCGACGAAAACGCGGCGACAAAATTCCTGTCGGGAAAGCTTGAACAGTACAAGCTCCCCAAGCAGTATATACAGGTGGATGAGCTGCCCCGCAACAGAATGAAGAAGATCGACCGCAAAAAGCTCAAGCAGATGCTGGAAAGCGGAGACAAAACAACACTCGAACGCAATCCCGTTATCAGTGCGATATACGGTAGGCGCAGCGTTCGTGATTTTATTGAGCGAAGAATACCAAGAGAACTTTTAGAACAGCTTGTGGAGTGCGGATATCAGGCTCCGAGCGGTCATAATATGCAGTCATGGCAGTTTACGGTCATTACAAATCAGGAAGAGATCAAGCGCATCAAGGAGACGATACCGCCTGTCGCAAAGCGTAACAACGTTTACTTTTACGGCTTGAATAATCCCGATGCTATCATCATGATATCCAACGACCGCCGTAATCCCGACGGTATACAGGACAGCTCCTGCGCTGCGCAGAACATCATGCTTGCGGCTCATTCCTACGGGCTTGGCTCGGTGTGGATAAACGCGCTGATGAAGCTGTGCGACGAGCCCGAGATACGCCCGATGTTGGATTCTTACGGCGTTCCCAAAACGCATAACGTCTGGGCGATGATAGCGCTCGGATACCCTGCAAACCGCCCCAGCGCGCTTGCAAAGAAGACCAACGTTGTAAAATGGGTGGAATGAGCATACTTAATTAAAACGAAAAGGCGCGGTTTACAGCTCCGCGCTTTTTCATGTAAGATCTCCTTGGGGCTTATTGACCCAAGGAGGTTTTTGTATTTGTGACAGTTGACTGTTCATATCAGCCTTATTTTATGAACAATGCGCAGTAAATTGCAGTTGAGAAGTTGATATTATTATGAAGGGAGATAACTCCCAAAAATAAATTGGATTAATGGAGGTCAAAGATGTTTGAAACAGAAACAGTAATACTATCCGGCGATGAGATCGAGGTCGATGATCTCGATGGATTTCATACGGTAGTACACAATTTAGGTGAAGACGCGATTTATGCGTCAAAAAAACCGCATATCAAGCACGGCGCTAAAAACGTTTGGAAGATCCCACCGGGTGCCGCTAAGCTGATAAGTACGACTAACGGTAAAGTCTACTTGCTCGGAACAGGAGAAGTCGAACTTACGGGACAGGATCACCAGGTAATAAATATAAGTTCATCGCCATCGTCGAATGTTATGTATGTTGACGGAGCGTCGGGCGTAACCAAAAAGTATGTGGATGAGCAGATAAGCGAAGTTAACAACTGTATAACCGTCCTGCAAGACGACAAAGCAGACAAGTCGGAAATAAGCAACCTCAATCTGCTGGATAACTGGTATTTTACCGATCCTATAAACCAAAGGGGAGCCAGCGGGACCGTCAGCGATATGGGATATTTCATTGACCGTTGGAAGCTGACGGACGGAACTGTCGAAATTACAAGCGGCGGGCTTGTACTTAACGGAACAATCGTGCAGAGATTGGAAACTACTCCAAGCCAAGCTGTAACAGCGACATATCTTACAAGCTCGGGTGTTCAGTCGGCAGAATATGACAGTGATGCAAAAACCTTTTCAATCTCAGGAAACGGTGTGCTTGTTATCGCTACCAAACTTGAAATCGGCGGCCGTCAGACACTTGCCCATCAGGACGACATCGGTAAGTGGGTATTAAACGACCCTCCGCCCAATAAAACATTAGAGCTTATGAAATGTCAAAGATATTTTATTGCTCTTAAGCAATATGAGGTGTTTAAAGGAGCTAATGTAAGAACGGGGGACTATATAGATTTCTTTGTTCCTACTCCCGTACAGATGAGGGCGATTCCGGCTGTTTCCGGAAACATAGTTGCGACAGCTAATTCAGAGATCGTATGGGAATATAGTTGCGTCGTGAACGGAGCGTCAATGATACGCATCAGAGCGTCACACGAAAATCATAATATCCCTTCTGACTTAGCTGTTGATTTTGAATTGAGAGAAGGTGGCGCGTTTTTAGACGCTAATATATAAGAGCGGATATCAGTTCAGATTTACACCTAACGGCGAGGAAAACCCGTTTATATGCACTATGGACGGCATTCCGCTGTACAAGTGGGACGGTGAGAACGTTATTAACCGTTCTGAGGAAGAAATTGATGAGGAAAGAACGGCTGTCCTTAATTCTTCCGAACGCAGAGCGGAGAAAATAAAAAAACAGCTTACCGAACTTGATAATCAGGCAATACGTCCTTTAAGGGCGATATTTGCAGGCACACCTAACGATGAGGACAAGGAAAAGCTCGCACAGATCGAATCTCAGACAGTTACGCTGAGAGAGGAGTTGGCAAATCTGTGAGAGATTAGCCTTTTCCGGTTGTCTGTATTTACTTAACAGTTGAAATTTACATAAAAAAAAACCTCCTGCGGTAAAAAAACGCAGGAGGTTGTTATTCGTCTTAACGAAAACAGACTATTTTTGTCAACACAACCTCATTGTGAAAACTGCATAAAAACTTGTAAAAATCCATTGACAAGTTTTCTGAAAAGTTGTAGAATATACTATGTAAACAGAAAACGGGGGAATGGCTGATGAAGAAAATCACCGTTGTCACGGGGCATTACGGCAGCGGAAAAACAAATTTATCGGTAAATCTTGCGGTAAAGGCGAGAAGCAATGCTTCCAAAAACACGGCGGTCGTAGATTTGGATATCGTAAATCCATACTTCAGAGCGGCGGACTTTCGGGAGCTGTTTGAGCGGTCGGGAATAACGTTTATCGCCCCCGATTTCGCTAACACAAACCTTGACCTGCCATCGCTTCAGTTCGATCTGGCACGGCTTGCGAAAAACTATGATAACCTGATCGTTGACGTCGGCGGAGACGACGCGGGTGCGTTTGCTCTCGGGAGGTTTTCCGGTGAGCTTAACGCAAATGACGATGTAGAAATGCTGTATGTGATAAATCAGCGCAGATTTCTCACGCAAACCGCGGAAGAGGCGGTTGAGCTTATGTACGAAATAGAATCTGCCTCGCGAATGAAACACACGGCGATAGTAAACAACACAAACCTCGGCAGTGAAACCACCGCCGAAATTATAGAACAGTCGGAAGAATTCGCGCGTGAAATATCCGAAAAAACGGGACTTCCGATAAAGTTTACGGCCTGTCCCGAAATGCTTTGCGGACAGTTAAAAGTGGAAAACATTTTACCGATAAAGATATATGTTAAACCCATTTGGGATAAATAACAGAAATCAGGGGGAGCGAAAATGGCGAAAATGACGGTTATTACCGAGCGCTGTAAGGGCTGCGGTCTATGCACGACTGCGTGTCCGAAGGAAATTGTGGCGCTGCAAAATGAAAAATGCAACAAAAAGGGATATTTCTACGCGGTCTGCACCGACGAGGATAAATGCATAAGCTGCGCGATGTGCGCTATGATGTGTCCCGACTGCGCAATCGTTGTGGAAAAGTGAGGTGGGATAAGTTGGAAAGAAATCTGATGAAGGGAAACGAGGCACTTGCCGAGGCGGCGATACGCGCGCAGTGCAGGTGCTTTTTCGGCTATCCCATAACGCCGCAGACGGAGCTTGCGGCATATATGGCAAAGCGTATGCCAAAGTCGGGCGGAGTTTTTTTGCAGGCGGAAAGCGAGATCGCCGCGATAAATATGGTGCTCGGAGCGGCGTCTACGGGAGTAAGAGCCATGACCTCGTCATCCTCTCCGGGAATTTCGCTCAAATCCGAGGGCATTTCCTATCTCGCGGCCTGTGATGTTCCCGCGCTTATCGTAAACGTTCAGCGCGGCGGCCCGGGGCTTGGCGGGATACAGCCCTCTCAGGCTGACTATTGGCAGGCGACAAAGGCGCTCGGTCACGGCGACTTTCATGTTTTGGTATTCGCGCCCGCTTCCGTTCAGGAAATGGTGGACATGGTTTCAAAGGCGTTTGAGACCGCCGAAAAGTACCGCATTCCCGCCATGCTTCTGGCAGACGGGTTGCTTGGGCAGATGATGGAGCCGGTGACTATTCCCGAGCCTTCGGAAAGCAAATGCGACAACAGCGGCTGGGCGGCTGACGGACATAAATTCAAACGCGAGCATCATATCATAAATTCGCTTTATCTTCAGCCCGATGATCTGGAAAAGCTCGTTCTGGAGAGATTTGAGCGTTATGAGACCGTAAAGGCAAACGAGACCGACGCCGAGCTGTATCTTACAGATGACTGCGATATTCTGCTGTGTGCGTACGGTGCCTCCGCGAGGGTTGCCAAAACCGCGGTAAATTCCGCGAGAAAGCTCGGGATAAAGGCGGGGCTGTTCCGTCCGAAGACACTCTGGCCGTTCCCCGTAAAAGAGCTTAACAAGGCGGCCGAAACCGCAAAGGTGTTACTTGACGTCGAGATGTCAATGGGGCAGATGATAGATGACGTAAAGCTGGCGATAAACTGCTCAAAGCCGGTGTATTTCAACGGCAGAACGGGCGGAGCGGTTCCCGTTCCCGCCGACGTTTTAGAGGAGATAAAAAGACTTGTGGCAACAGGGGGTGAGCTTTAATGGCGGTCGTATTTGAAAGACCTAAGGCGCTGCTTGACGTTCCTACGCATTATTGCCCGGGATGTACGCACGGTATCGTCCACAGGCTCATCTGCGAGGTAATTGATGAAATGAACATCGAAGGCGATACGATAGGCGTTGTTCCAGTGGGCTGTTCGGTCATGGCTTACGATTATTTCGGCTGCGACGTCATAGAAGCGCCGCACGGACGCGCTCCCGCGGTAGCTACGGGCGTAAAGCGCGCAAATCCCGAAAAGTTTGTGTTTACATATCAGGGCGACGGCGACCTTGCGGCGATAGGAACGTGCGAGACCGTTCACAGCGCGGCTCGCGGAGAAAATCTCGTTATTATATTTATCAACAACACAACTTACGGAATGACCGGCGGGCAAATGGCGCCTACATCACTTCCCGGGCAGATAACGCAGACTACCCCCTACGGCAGAGACGTAAAAACGGCGGGTTATCCGATAAAGATGTGCGAAATGCTTTCGACTCTTGAGGGTGTGGCTCTCGCCCAGCGTGTATCGGTGGACAGCGTTCCGCATATACGCGAGGCGAAAAAGGCGATACGAAAGGCGTTTGAAAATGAAAAGGAACAGCGCGGACTGTCGATAATCGAGGTGCTTTGCACATGTCCTACAAACTGGGGCTTGACTCCGCTCGAGTCAATAAAGAGATTGCAGGATGAAATGATACCGTATTATCCGCTCAGGGTATACAAGGATATTACGGGGGAGGTAGCGAAATGACGACAGAAATTCTGCTTGCGGGATTTGGCGGACAGGGAGTTCTTTTCGCGGGAAAGATACTGGCGTACTGTGCGCTTATCGACGGAAAGGAGCTTTCGTGGCTCCCGTCATACGGACCCGAGATGCGCGGAGGAACGGCGAATTGCTCGGTCTGCGTTTCCGACGAGCCGATAGGCTCTCCCGTAGTAACATACCCCGATATTCTCGTGGCTATGAACCAGCCGTCTTATGACAAGTTTATAAACGCCGTAAAGCCGAGCGGCTCGGTATTTATAGACAGTTCGCTTGTTGAATCAAAATGTGACAGAAGCGATATTTCCTGTCATTATCTTCCTTCGACAACTCTTGCGAGTGAAAATGCGCTTTACGGCGGCTCGAATATGATACTGCTCGGGAAAATCATCAAGGAAACGGGGCTGTTCACGCTTGAAACGGTAAAAAAGGCGATTGAAAAGGTCGTGCCTCCGACAAAGGAGCAGCTTATAAAAAACAATTTCAAGGCGATAGAAATAGGAATGAGCGTATAAAAAAGTAATAGGAAAGCATACAAAAAGTCTTTAGGAAAGGGGCTAAGGGGCGCATTATACGCGCATTATTCGCCTGCGGCGAAAAACGCTGCG
>JAFLUG010000100.1 GCA_022508885.1 Oscillospiraceae bacterium
TTTCGCCGCTTTGCGGCGACCAAAGGGGACTTTTTGAAAAAAGTCCCCTTTGGAATCCTTCAAAAACTTTTTGCAGACCACTGTTGTTATGGACAAAAAACATCACTTAACAAGATTTGAAAACTCGAGCGCTTTTCCCACGTCGCCATCGACTTTCAGCTTGCCCGTTGTAAACGCCAGAACGGGGTCGAGCTTTCCGCCCAGAAACTTCATGAAGTTTTCGGGGCTCATCGTGATAGCGCAGCTTCTGTCGTTGTACTCATACGGCTCCGCCGACACCTTTCCGTCCTTTATCTCAACGTAGAAAACCCCTCCGTTCTCTCCCGTGAGATTGACCTGGACCGCCAAAAAATTTGTTTTGCTCGCGTCGATCTCCTTTGCTTTTTCCTGTACTGTCGCCATGATCTCCTTAAACGTCATTTTTAAAAAGCTCCTTTCAGCTTATTCAGCCATTTTCATTCAACGTGAATGACCTCAACGGGACAGCTCTCCTCCGCTTCTTCTACAGCGTCCTCAAAACCGTCCGGCGAGGCTATCACCTCCGACAGCCCGTCGCCGGCTATCCGGAAGACCTGCGGGCATATTTCCGCGCAGACTCCGCAGCCGATACAGCCTTCACGCTCAACATTTACTTTCATTAAAATCCCTCCTTTGGTTTGTTAAGATAATTTTCCCAAAGAGAGAGAATTTATACTATAATTAAGTCATCGTATAAAGTTGGTTCTTATCACGGGTTCGCTTTCCGGAAAGGAAACTCCCACAAGGCTGCCCGCTTCGATACATTTAAGCAGCCACGCCATGTTGTTGCCAAGCGTGCGCATTGTCTGAAGACCTTCTTCGTCCTTTAAGACCTGCTCGGGAGTGCTTCCGTGGACCTGATTCCAATACTGTGAGGAAACGATCGGCATACTGCTTATGGTAAAATACTTGTTCATCTGGTCAAACGCCGCCGAAGCTCCTCCTCTGCGACAGCTTACCACCGCCGCGGCGGGCTTTCCGACGAGATTTGCTTTTCCCGAAAAAAACGCCCTGTCCATAAACGAGGTCATCGCTCCCGACGCCGCGGCGTAATGTACAGGCGAACCGAAAATAAATCCGTCCGCATCCTTGGCCTTTTCCGCAAACTCATTGACGCAGTCCGCCACAACGCACTTTTTGATCTTTGAACAGTACCCGCAGCCCGTACACCCCGGCACCGACGCTGTTCCTATCCAGAAATGCTCGGTTTCTACCTTGTTTTTATTAAGCGCCTTTTCCACTTCGCAAAGCGCGGTGTATGTACATCCTTTTTCATTCGGCGATCCGTTTACCAGAATTACCTTCATAATAACCTCCACTTGTTTTAATTCAATAATTATTACTTGAATATAACGTTGTTTGGAACGGATTTATTTAAATAGAAATTTCAAAACCGCACACCGATGCGCGGTGTGCTATCCAAGCGTGAAATGCTCACTTCGCTACGCTACGTTCCGCTTCCGCGCTTGATTTTTGAAATTTCGTACTCAACTACAACGTGGTTTTATAATTTTAGTCCCCTGTAGACTCCCGCAGTATCAGGCTGTGCGGAAGCATATATGTAAGCGTATCCTGTTCTTCCGTGGAGATATTTGCCATAAGCTTTTCCGCGACGGTCTTTCCCTGAAGATAACACGGCTGGTCGACCGTCGAAAGCTTTGGTATAAACATATTCGAGTACGCGATATTATCAAAGCCGATAAACAGGATATCCTTTCCGACAGAAATGCCGTGCTGTATAGCGCAGTTCATTGCGCCGATAGAAATAGTATCCGAGATCGAGAATATCGCGTCGGGTTTTTCAGGAAGCGCCAGAAACAGCTCGCAAGCCCTTATTCCCGTATCCGAAGAATAGTCCCCGAAATAAATAAGGTTTTCATCGACTGCTATGCCCGCTTCTTTAAGCGCCCGATAATATCCGTTTTCACGGTCGACAGAGGACTGGCTTCTTATCTCCGTTGTAACAAGCGCTATCCTTTTTCTTCCTTTTCCGATGAGATATTTCGTCGCGTCATAGCCCGCGCGCTCGTTGTCGATAGTCACGCAGAGTACTCCATCCGTGTTAAGCCTTTCGAGACAGATAGCTATCTTGTGCTTTCTCGAAAGGTCCATTATCGTCTTGCTGTCGAGCTTGGGCGCAAGCAGAACAGCCCCGTCGACCGCCCTCGCAAACAGCATTCCCAGCAGATGAAGCTCGTGCTCGGGGTCGTTTCTCGACGTCGCTATAAGCACATCGTAGCCGTTTTTCGTGCAGGCGTCCTGCATTCCCCTCAAAACGTCGTTGTAAAAGCTCTGGTCGGTCGAGCTGATTATCGCCAAAATGCGCTTGGTCTCGCTTTTGCGCAGATCTCTCCCAAGTAAATTCGGGCTGTAGCCAAGCTCTTCGACCGCGCGGTTTACAGCGTTTACGGCTTCCTGCGAAACATTGTTCTTGTTATTGAGAACTCTCGACACTGTAGCCACCGACACATTCGCTGCTTTTGCGACGTCTTTTATAGTTATATTCATCTGCATCACCTTGTAATGAAATTTCCACGGATTTTTGTTCCTTATACATATAATACAATATTTTCCAATCGCTTTCAATGGGCAAAATGTACAAATAAATGTAAAAAAGTTCTAACAGTTGTTACACGAAACGTTTTTGCGGACAAAAAAAGGAGCGTTTACACGCCCCTGAGGAATAATTTAACACGCTGATACAAAATGGAAAGCGGCGACAGAAATCAGGCTGTTGAGAAGCCCCCAGATACGCGAAAGCCGTGCCACAATCAGCATTTGTGGCTATTGTGGCACGGCTGACAAAGCAGATGGGGGCTTATCGACAGTTTGAGCTTTATGTCTTGAGTTTCGATACCTGGTCTTTAAGTACTACCGACATCTGGCTCAGCTCCTGACACGACGCCGCCGACTGCTCGGCAGTAGACGCGTTTTGCTGAGTAACAAGGTCGATATTCTCCGCCTCGTCCTTTATCTGCTGAACAGAAAGAGTCTGGCGCTCGGACGCCGACGATATCTCGCTGATGATAGCGCTTGTCTGCTCGGAAAAGCTCTTTACCTCTCCCATCGCCGCGGCAGTGCTTTCGGCAATCTCCGCGCCGTGCTGTACCGCGTCTATCGACGCCGTGATAAGCGATGTGGTGTTGTTCGCGGCTTCGGCGGATTTCTGCGCAAGGTTTCTTACCTCGTCCGCTACGACCGCAAAGCCCTTTCCCGCCTGACCCGCGCGCGCCGCTTCTATCGCGGCGTTAAGCGCGAGAATATTCGTCTGGAACGCGATGTCCTCTATCGTCTTGATAATTTCGCCTATCTTGCCCGAGCTTTCCTTTATCTTATCCATAGCCACGAGCATATTCGATATCTCCTCGTCCTGAAGCGATATCTTCTTCGCCGTCTCCTTTGACAGCTTATCCGCCCTTTCGGCGTTTGCGGTGTTTGTATTTATCGCCTCGGATATCTCGTTGATAGCCGAAACCAGCGTTTTTACCGCGCCCGCCTGGGTCGTGGTCGCCTCGGTCACCTTCTGCGTACCCTCGGACATCTGCGCCGTACCCTGCATAAGGCTGTCGGCAGACGAGCTGATGTTGCGGATAAGTCCCGAGAGGTTCTCGCGTATCTTATCAAACGAGGTCTGTATCTCCTTGAAATCTCCTATGTACTCAAACTCCGGCGACTGCGAGAAATCACCGTCCGCCATTGCCGATAGCATCCGCGAAATATCCTTGATATAGTCGTTTAGCGTCTGCTTTGCCTCTTCGAGCTTTCGGGAGAAATCGCCTATCTCGTCGTTTCCGAAAGTAATGTGGCCGCCCTCGCTTTCGAGCTGTCCGGTGCGCATTTCATCAGCGATCCTATTCGCCTGGATGATAGGCTCTCCGACCATCTTCTTTGTCGCGGCGATAAGAATGACCGCGCTTACGACAAGAACAACTACCGCCACGCCGACGGCGGTGACCACCATGGTTATAAACGACGCGTCGGATTCCGCGAGGGAAATTCCGGCAAGATAAGCGCCGACTATCGTTTCGCCCGTATAATCATACAACGGGGAATACTGAACCAAAAAGCTTTCTCCCTGAAAGTTTCTGTTGGCGGTGTAGTTTTCCGTTCCGTTTACAACGACCGCCTGATAGATACTTTCAACCATTTCAAAGCCGACAAAGCGCTTGCCGTTTTCATCCGCGAGAGTAGTAGCCACGCACTTATTGTCGGAAAATATCATAGACTCGGCGGTGGTCTGGTCTTTGACCTTATCAAGATATCCGCACTCGGACATATCCATGCCGATAATTATCTGCCCGAGCATCTCGCCCGTTCTGTTGTCCTGTATGGGAGCTATGTACTGAAGAGAAAGAGGAACATTGGGGTCGGTAAAAAGCCCCTTCAGCACGGTTATTCCGTCCATAACCGCGTCATACTGCGGCTCGGCAATATTATAGTTGCTCGAAGCCCAGATAAGCTTTCCAAGCGGGTCATAAACAGCCAGAAAGTCGTTGTCGCTTTCGCGTGAATAATCCCAGCGCTCCTGTACAATGGAAAAATCCTTAAACACAACAACGTCCATATCCAACTCGTTTCGCGACCATGTAAGGGCTATCGACTCCAGTCTGCCCATCTGCGAGTCCAGTTCTTCCTTCAGGACCTTCGCGCCGGTCTCCATCTGAGAAACGATAAGCTTATCCGTTTCGCTTTTGGACAGAACGACAGACACGCCAAGCACCGCGGAAACCATTATGAGCATCGCGACAGTTACTATAAAAATAATCTTTTTGGATATTCTTGACAGTTTCATATTCTCAGCCTCCCAAGGCACAGCCCGATATATATCTTTATATAATACATATTGTAACATATTATTGCGTTTTTGTAAATAGCTTTTACGCATTTTTTACAAAATTCTTATAAAGCAAACTGTTAATTTGTATAAAACGGCAAAAGCTCAAGATAATTTCATACCGTTACAGCCTATGAAAATATGTTATCAGACTGTTGAGGAGCCCTCAGATGCGCGAAAGCCGCATTACGGCTAACCATTTGGTTGCCGTGATGCGGCTAACAAAGCAGATGAGGGTTTATCGACAGTCCGAGTATTTACTTTACTACTCTTACGCCCACTACATGAGGCACTACCTTTATCTTTTCCTCAATGCCCGCGGGGTTGCCCGAAACATCAAGACAGGTATAAGCGTAATCCTTTTTGGACTTGCTCTGCATATTCTCGATATTAAGACCCAGCGCCGAAACGGGAGAGGTGATGTTGTTTATAACTCCCTCTACGTTTTTGTGAATTACGCATATCTTAGCGCTTCCCGTAATTGCCATTTCCATATTCGGAAGGTTTACGGAGTTTTTGATGTTTCCGTTTTCGATATAGTCCGCTATTTCCTGACACGCCATGACCGCGCAGTTGTCCTCGCTTTCGGGAGTAGACGCGCCGAGGTGCGGGAAAGCTATCACGTTTTCCGCGCCGATAAGAGCGTCCGTCGCAAAGTCGGTGACATAGCACGCCATTCCGCCGCCCGCGAGAGCGTCAAGCACCGCCTTGTCGTCAACAAGGTCGCCGCGCGCGAAGTTTAACAGACGCACATTTTTCTTCATCTTGGAAATAGTTTCCGCGTTTATCATTCCCTTTGTATCGGGAGTAGCGGGAACATGAAGCGTGATATAATCGCACTTGTCAAAAATCTCGTCATTGGATTTAACATAGTGAACGCTTCTTGAAAGCATAAGCGCGTTGTTTACGGAAAGGTACGGGTCTGCGCCGTAAACCTCCATTCCGAGAGCCGCCGCGGCGTTTGCCACAAGAATGCCGATAGCGCCAAGACCTATAACGCCGAGCTTTTTGCCCGTTATCTCGGGACCTACAAACTGGCTCTTACCTTTTTCAACCAGCTTTGATACCTCGTCGCCCTTTCCCTTCAGCGTTTCTATCCATGCCGTCGAGGGAACTATCTTTCTCGAAGAGAGCAAAAGTCCGCAGATGACAAGCTCCTTTACGGCGTTTGCGTTCGCGCCGGGAGTGTTGAATACAACTATTCCGCGCTCGCTGCACTTGTCTATCGGGATATTGTTTGTACCCGCGCCCGCTCTCGCGATAGCGAGCAGATTAGAGCCGAGCTCCATATCGTGCATAGCCGCCGAGCGCACAAGGATAGCGTCGGGGTTAGCCGCGTCGTCGCTGATTGCGTACTTGGATTTATCCAATAAATCGGTGCCGCATGCAGCAATTTTGTTCAGTGTTTGTATATTATACATCTAATGATATCCTACTTTCTATTTAGTTATTAACAGGAGTGATAACAGGCTTTCCATCCTTGTCCAGCAGCGGTGTAAGTCCGCCCGCATATCCGCTCATATGGAAAACATAATTCACGCCGGTCTGTTTGTCGACCCATATCTCGGTTACATTTGTAACACCCTGCGTATAAGTCTTTATAAATCTTTCGTAAGCCATTTTCCCTCCGAAAATCAGCTATTTTCAGCCTCAAACTTCTTCATAAACTCTACGAGCTTTTCAACGCCCTCGATAGGCATGGCGTTGTAGATAGAAGCTCTCATGCCGCCGACAGTTCTGTGACCCTTGAGGTTTTCAAAGCCCGCAGCCTTGGCTTCCTTTACAAACTTCGCGTCAAGCTCCTCGCTGCCTGTTACGAACGGAACGTTCATCAGCGAACGGTCCTCGGGACGGACAGTTCCCTTAAACAGCTTGCTGCTGTCGAGGAAGTCGTAGAGTATCTTCGCCTTCTTTTCGTTGTGGGCCTTCATAGCCTCCAGACCGCCCATCTTCTTTATCCACTTGAATACCTTTCCGCAGATGTAGATAGCATAGCAGTTGGGGGTATTGTAAAGCGAATCGTTGTCCGCCTGTGTTTTCCATTTGAGCATTGTAGGAGTTCCCGGGAGAACGTCCTCCGTGATGAGATCCTCGCGGATGATAGCGATGACCAGACCCGCGGGGCCTACGTTTTTCTGAACGCCGCCGTAGATAACGCCGTATTTCGTAACATCTACCGGCTCGGAAAGGAAGCACGACGAAACGTCAGCCACCAGCGTCTTGCCCTTGGTGTTGGGGAGAGTCTTGAACTTTGTTCCGTAGATGGTGTTGTTCTCGCAGATGTAAACATAGTCCGCGTCCTCGGGAATAT
>JAFLUG010000101.1 GCA_022508885.1 Oscillospiraceae bacterium
AAAACTTTCTGTAGAAAGTTTTCCCTCAGACTCCCTTTCAAAGACTTTTTGTATGCTCGCCTATAGAGATCAACTTTGATTCTCTTTTTCCACTATATTCTCGCCGCAATATATATGACGCAGCTTGGGCTTTTCGATCTTGCCCGTGGCGTTTCTCGGAACATTCGCGAATATTATCTTCTTAGGACGCTTATATCTCGGCATTCCGAGGCAGAAGTCGTTTATCTCGTCTTCCGTGCAGGAAACACCCTCCTTAAGTTCCACAATAGCCGCGGCAATCTCCCCGAGACGCTTGTCCGGAAGCCCTATGACCGCGACGTCCTTTATCTTGTCAAACTTAGCCATAAAGTTTTCTATCTCCACGGGGTAGAGGTTTTCTCCGCCGCTTATTACAACGTCCTTCTTTCGGTCTACAAGGAAGATAAAGCCGTCCTCGTCCTCCCGCGCCATATCGCCCGTCCAGAGCCAGCCGTCGTGCAGGACCTCGGCGGTAGCCTCGGGATTGTTGTAATAGCACTTCATCACTCCCGGGCCTTTTACCGCAAGCTCTCCGACCTCTCCCCTGCTTACTTCTTCGCCGCCTTCTCCGATTATCTTTATCTCCCAGCCATAGCCCGCTATGCCTATCGCGCCGACCTTATGTATGTTCTCAATGCCGAGGTGAACACAGCCGGGTCCTATACTTTCGGAAAGTCCGTAATTCGTGTCGTACTGATGCTCTGGGAAATACTGCTTCCAGCGCATGATAAGGCTCTGCGGAACGGGCTGAGCTCCGATATGCATAAGCCGCCACTGGCTTAAATTATAGTCAGAAAGCTTTATTTTCCCGCTGTCCAGCGCCTCGAGGATATCCAGCGCCCACGGCACAAGCAGCCATACTATCGAGCACTTTTCATTTGAGACTGTCTCGAATATCGTTTCGGGACTTACTCCCTTTAACAATACCATTTTTCCGCCTACAAGCAGACTTCCGAACCAGTGCATTTTCGCTCCCGTGTGATAGAGCGGGGGAATACATAGGAAAATATCCTCGTGCGTCTGTTTGTGGTGATTTTGCTCGACTTTACAGGAATGCATAAGCGCCCTGTGGTTGTGCAGGATCGCTTTCGGAAATCCGGTCGTTCCCGAAGAGAAATAAATAGCCGCGTCATCATCGTCGGTTATCCTGACCTGTAGAGAAACGCTCGGGCAGTTTGAAGCCAATTTGTCATAATCCTCCGCAAACGACGGGCAGTCGCCGCCGACATAAAATAAAATACGGTTTTTGCTTATTTCCTCGGCAATAGTTTCAATTCTTCCGATAAACTCGGGACCGAAAACCAACACGTCCGCCTCCGCCAAGTCAAGACAGTACTTTATCTCCTCCGAGCTGTATCGGAAATTCATCGGCACGGCAAGCGCCCCTATCTTAAGCGCGCCGAAATAGATAGGAAGCCACTCGAGGCAATTCATAAGCAATATAGCCACCTTGTCGCCCTTTCCCACTCCCCTGCTGATAAGAAGCTGAGCGAAACGGTTGGCTTTTTCGTTGAACACGCCCCACGTTATCTCTCTGCGGTATTGGAGCGAAGAGGTAGGCTGGATAAGGTCGTAATCCTTCCACAGCATTCTGCGGTTTTCCGTTATCTGCGGGTTTACCTCGACAATGCAGACCTCATTTCCGTATTTCTCGGCATTTTGTTCAAGCAATTCAGTAATAGGCACTATCAACATCTCCTTAATATTGGGTTTCCAAAGGGGCATTAGCGTTTTGCGAAGCATAATGCGCCTTTTGGCGGGGGTTCGGGGGCAGAGCCCCCGCAAAACCTTATTCCAGAAGAAAATCCCCGAATGTCGGGGAATTTTCACTTAGATTATTCAACAAGCTTTTTGTACATCTCGGGCCGTCTGTCGCGGAAAACTCCCCACGAAAGACGAAAATCCGCGATCTCGTCAAGGTCGTATTCTTTAATGAGGATTTTTTCCTCTTGCTCGGCGCTTTCCTTTATCCCGCCCGTTTCGTCGGTCATAAAGCTGCGACCGTAGAATTTAAGTTCGCTTTTCTGGAATGAGTTTTCCCCGTCGGGCAGAATTTTTTCAACTCCCACGCGGTTTGCCGCGATGACCGGCACAAGATTTGCCGCCGCGTGACCCTGCATACAGCGCCGCCAATGCGCGCTGCTGTCGCAGTCAAGAATAGGCTCGCTTCCTATCGCAGTAGGATACAGCAAAAGCTCCGCGCCCATAAGCGCCATACACCGCGCCGCCTCGGGAAACCACTGATCCCAGCAGATACCTACGCCGATCTTTCCTTGGCTCGTATCCCACACCTTAAAGCCTGTGTTTCCGGGCGTAAAGTAGAATTTCTCCTGATAAAAATGGTCGTCGGGGATGTGCGTTTTTCTGTACACGCCTATAAGCCTTCCGCAGTCGAGCATCGCGGCGCTGTTGTACAGAACGTTTCCGTCGCGCTCGAAAAAGCTTATCGGCATGACCAGCGAAAGCTCTTTTGTAAGCTCTGAAAACAGCTTTACCGCCGGGTCTTCTTCGGTAGGAAGCGCCAACTTATAGCTGTCATACCGCCGCTCCTGGCAGAAATATTTCGTTTCAAAAAGCTCGGGAAGAAGAACGACCTTTGCTCCCATTTCCGCGGCTTTTTTCGTAAGCCCGGCGGCCTTTTCAACCGACTGCTCCCGCGTCCCGGGAACGCTCATCTGAACCGCCGCCGCAGTAACTTTTCTCATAGATTCCCCCGAAATTACAGATACTGCTCAAATAACAGCCTGTCTAAAATGCGGAAATACTGAGTGTCCATCTCGTTCCACGTTATTGCCGATTTGACCATCTCATAGCTTATGACAAATGTCTTTCCGCTTTTTGCGTTTACTATGTGCTGTCTTACGGATTCTATCCCCAGCTTGCAGACCGCCTCATAGGCCTCGGTGGCGGATTTCATTTCAAAGTAATCTTTCCTGCTGACAAGCAAAACGCCGTTGTCGTAACACATCTCAAGCCGCTCGTCGTAGAGATAGTCGATGGTCTCCTCAATAAGCTGTTCGCTCAGCTTCGGCTTTCCGCACTGCATGACCGCCTTTCGGTCGGTCTTGTTGTAGATAATAACACGGTCTATACCGAAGTGTGCGATAACATCGTTTAAAACCTGCTCGACCGAAAACTCCTCGCCGCTGATTATCTTGTTGGCGATACGGCAGATGACCTCGCTTTTCTCCATAACTCTGCCGCCGACAAGCGTTTCGTTTTTAATTCCGCTTTCAAGCAGCGACTCGATCGAGCCGTGCTTTGAAGAGTCGTATACGATATAGCGGTTCTTTCCCTTTTTCTTCGCTTTGTAGAGCAGACAGTCCGCGATCTTGAACATAGTGTCGTAGTTTGCGTCATAATCCTCGGGAAACACCGAAACGCCGATAGAAGTTGTTACGCTGAAGCCGTTCAGATCTTCGTCATAAGCCGCGTAGACCATGTTCTTTATTCCGCGGAGAACAAACTTAAGACGGTCTTTGTTCTCGAAGTTGTCAAACACGATAAAAAACTCGTCGCCGCCAATTCTTCCCGCTTTTCCGAAGCCCTCGACCTGTTTTTCTATTATCGCCGCGCAGCGTTTTAAAACCTCGTCGCCTTTCGCGTGGCCGAAGTTGTCGTTTACAAGCTTAAAGTCGTCGATATCGACAATGGCGATAGCCGTAGGGTGGCGCAGGTCGTTTATGCATCTCTTGGCGTAGTTTGTGATATTTTCCTTCATAAACAGACCCGTAAGCTGGTCGCGGTTATTAAGCTCGTGCGAAGATATCTCGCTCGGGTCGCCCATTCTTCCGACGGTCATGATATGTATATCGTCCGAATAAACGGCGCTTCCGGTAATAACCAGCTTTTTGTCCTGCTCTCTCTGTGAAAGCGTGTAATCACAGCTTCTTACGCCGTTTCTAAGGTCGGAGATAAACTTTGACACCGCTTCCTCGCTGCTTTCGGAAAGCATATTCAGAAGCTCGGCCTTCCACTGGTCCGCGTTTATAACTCCGAGGATATCCTTTCCTACGTCAAAACGATAGCTCGTGACCATATCGGTCGACTTGTCATACGAATAGTATGTGCATTTATTCTGCGCCAGAAGCGCGTTATATTCCTTTTCCTTCATGATAAGGTCGGTATAACCGTTGAAAAGGCGGTTAAGCTCTATCATGCGGACTTTTATATACGACGGATCTCCGCCCTCGGAACGGACAAGCTGCGCGGCTACCGCGATATCGTTTCCGGCGGTATTTCCGACAGTAACGATAAACGTCTTTCCGTATGCCTTATCCTGATGCGCCTTATCAACAATTTCAATGGAATCTCCCGTAAGAAGTCTGTCCGCGGTTATATAAATTCTCGGACCGAGAAACGAATACAGCGCCGCGTTTGCGGAAACAAAATCATATCCCGGGACCTTATAGGTAAATTCCAATATCTGATCTGATAAATTCTCCATACCTTAACCTCATTTTAACTCTCCGAATTAAAATCGGGAATTTGCTGTGTAATGCAGTGAATATTGCCGCCGCCGATGAGAATTTCCTTAGCGTATACAGGAACGACCTTTCTCGTGGGAAAAAGTTCCGAAAGGACCTTTCTCGCCTGTTCATCGGCAGGGTCGTTAAAGAACGGCATAACTACCGCTCCGTTTGAAACATAAAAATTTACATACGACGCCGCAAGCCTCTCGCCCTCTGTCCTCGTTGGCTCAAAGCCGCAGGTGTCAAGCCCTTCGCAGTCCTCTTTCGTGACTACCACGGGCTTTGGAAGCATAAGCTTATGGACCTTGATCTTACGCCCCTTCGCGTCGGTCTCGTTTTCAAGTATATCCAGACAGCTTTTTGACAGAGCGTACTGCGGGTCGTTTTCGTCGTCAGTCCACGCAAGCACGACCTCTCCGGGCTTTACAAACGCGCAGATATTATCGACGTGCTCGTTTGTCTCGTCGCCGTAAATGCCGTTTTTCAGCCAGATGACCTTTCTTGCGCCGAGCGCATCTTTGAGCTTTTCCTCTATTTCAGACTTTGTCATACCGGGGTTTCTGCCCTTGCTTAAAAGGCAAGCCTCGGTGGTAATGAGCGTTCCCTCGCCGTCGGTGTGGACAGAGCCGCCCTCGAGCACAAACCCGCTGTAATCGTACATATCGATGTTGTACAGATCGCAGAGCTTTCTTGCCATTTTATCGTCGAGATCCCACGGAAAATACAGCCCGTCAACAAGTCCGCCCCAGGCGTTGAAGCTCCAGTTTATCCCGCGTATCCCGCCGCTGTTGTTTACGACAAAGGTCGGCGCGTAATCTCTCGCCCAGGCGTCGTTGCTGCTCATTTCAACGACCCGTATCTTTTCCGAAAGCATCACTCTCGCGTTTTCATACTGCTTTTCGGACGCGCACACCGTAACTCTTTCGCTTTGGGCTATCGCCTCGCATACCTCGCAAAAAGCCTTTCTCGCGGCATATCCGCCGTAGCTCCAGCTATCCGCGCGCTCGGGAAATATAAGAACGCAGCCGTAATGCTTTGAATATTCGGCAGGCATAAAAAATCCGTCCTGCCTCGGATCAGAATGATCAGAATTAAAAACTCTCATAGTTTAATACTTTAAACTGTTCCTTATATTTAATCACTATATATTATAGCACACTATTTCTCAAAAGTCAATACCAACAGCTCCCGCAATAATGTACAAAATATACAATATTCACCTGTTTTTCGCACATTATTTTGTAACGATATCGGAGATTTTTATGTTGACAAACTGATGAAAATATGATAAAATTCCTATGTAAGCGTTAAAAAAACAATAACGCGAAAAGAAATTGTGTTGGAGGATTTTATTATGCATAAGACTTTAGCAATCGTGGGTTTCGTGCTCGCATTGGTAGTGGGCGGTCTTCCCGGACTTATCGTTTCGGCTGTCGCTCTCAAGAAGATGAAGGATACAGGCGACGAGGAAGGTAAGGGCTTTGCTATCGCAGGTCTCGTACTCGGTATAATCGTTGTTGCTGTCTGGGTACTTTCGATCGCGTGCGTCGGAGCTGCAGGTGCTTGCGCGGTATGCGCGGAAGCGGCTTCCTATTGATCATTGCGTTGAAGACCGATCACCCCGCCGCTTTGGCGGGGTGATTTTTTTGGAAAGGAAAATTTATGTTCCCCGGATTTACACTTTTCGGAAAATTTTTTCTCAGCTCTTATGCCCTGTGCGCTTTTGTCGGGATCTTTTCGGCGTGTCCCGTTTCGATCTACTTTTTCAAGAAACGCTCGGGGGAAAAAAACGCCGACATCTCGATGATATTTTTGTTTATGTTCGCGGCGCTCGGAACGTTCTTGGGAATGCACCTGCTGTACGGAATAACAAACATCGCGTACTGGAACAGGCTTTTGGAGGCTAAAGACTTTTCCGACTTTTTAGACCGTTTCGGGATAATATTCGGCGGGTCGGTCTTTTACGGAGGACTCATCGGAGGACTTATCGCGGGCGGTATCTCCGCGAAGGTTCAGAAGCTTTCGATGAAGGACGTTACGGACTGCGGAGCGCCGGTCATCGCAGTCATTCACGGATTTGGAAGAATAGGCTGTTTTCTCGGCGGGTGCTGTTACGGTGTAGAGTGGGAGCACGGTATCACCTTCCACAACGCGCTTATCGAAAGCGCCAACGGTGTGCCGCGTGTTCCTGTGCAGCTTATCGAGGCGGGCTTTGAGTTCGCGCTGGCGGCTGTGCTGTGGATAATGCTCGCAAAGCGCAAGCTGTACGGAAGGCTTTTATGCCTTTACCTTATCGTATACCCCGTCGGAAGATTTATCATTGAGTTCTGGCGCGGCGACGAATACCGAGGATTTATCGGC
Organism: Oscillospiraceae bacterium; assembly: GCA_022508885.1. GTDB lineage: Bacteria > Bacillota > Clostridia > Oscillospirales > Ruminococcaceae > CAG-115. The sequence continues at coordinate 6,852 of JAFLUG010000101.1, forward strand.
GCTCTTTCGACCTCGCAGCTTATAAGCGTAGGATTTTTCGTGGGAACGATAGTATTTCTGATAACAAGGAACAAAGGCGCTAAGACGGCTGACAGTGTCTAACGAACAGTAATTTAGCTAATCACAAACAAATTACAGCCACTAACTGAGCAAAAAGTTTTTGAAGGTTTCCAAAGGGGACTTTTTTCAAAAAGTCCCCTTTGGTCGCCGCAAAGCGGCGAAA
>JAFLUG010000102.1 GCA_022508885.1 Oscillospiraceae bacterium
TTTCCGCGTTTTGCGAAGCAAAACCGAATTGCCATTAGGGCAATTCGAGGAAAAACAGTGCTGGCAATGAGCGCTCGTCCGCGCCAAAGGCGTGGGCGAGTGTCATTGCGGTATGCAAAAAAATCCCCTTGCAAAAGCAAGGGGATTTTTGCTTACCGGTGCAGTTGACGTAACTTGAACTCAAACGGCATTGCTGCCACCGGCACCCGAAGCCGGCGTCACGCCGGAGAGTTATCTTATTGCAGTCAACACCCCCTTATCCATTTCGCAAACGGTATCGCAAAGCACGTCGATATCCTCGGCGGAATGCGAGGCAATTAGGATCGTTTTCCCCCGCGCTTTTAAATCGAGAAGATACTGCCGCATATCGCGAACGCCGTCCTTGTCAAGCCCGTTCATCGGCTCGTCAAGTATCAGCAGCTCCGGGTCCTCCATGATCGCCTGAGCAAGCCCCAGACGCTGCCGCATACCAAGCGAGTATTTGCGGACGTGGCGTTTCAATTCGGGATCAAGCCCCACCGCCTTCATTGTGTTTTTAATGTCCTCGGATGTGATCTTTTTATTCAGATCGGCAAGCAGCTTCAGATTCTTATAGCCGGAATAATACGGCACAAATCCCGGCGTTTCGATGATCACTCCGATGCTTTTCGGGAAATCGCAGTCCCTGCCTATTTTAAGCCCGTCAACAGCGATCTCCCCCGAAGTCGGCTTCACAAATCCGCAAACGCACTTCATAAGCATCGTTTTTCCGCTGCCGTTTCTGCCGATAAGCCCGTGTATCTTCCCGCGCTCGAAATGAACGGATACGTTTTTAAGGATCGGAGTTTTCCGAATGGTTAAATCAACATTTTTGATCTCGATCATAATTCATTATTCTCCATCAGATTTATTTTCCGCAAGCCAAAATAATTGAGCAAGATCAGCGCCAAAACCGCGATCCCAAAGTATAAAAACGAGCAGTATACGGGATAGATAGGCTCCCTGAGGATCTCCTCATAATGCAGCCACATAATCGTGTTCGCCATAGGAAACGCCCACCGCAGTTCGGAATACAGCGAGGTCGTCGTAACGCCGAGCGCAATGACTGCGGTCGCCGCTGCAAAGCCCGCGGAATTCCCGAACATGATCTTGAACAGATAGATTATCAGCGAAAGCAGAAAAAGATACGCGCTCATCAGCACAAAGGTCTGCAATACCGCTTTTATCATCGGTATCTGATTATACAGATTTGAGGGGATAAGCTGCGAGTCGAAATTGTATGCTTCATTAGGAAATCTCGCATTATATTTTGTCACCGCGTCGCTCCAGCTCGTTCCGAATCTTCCGCCCGAAAACAGAATACTCGACAGCAATATAACGCTCATAAAAGTGAGGATCGCCGAGATCAGGAATAAAAGCTGTCCCCAAAGCCAGCTTCGTTTTCCTGTTCGGGAAATGAAGAAAAGCGTGTTCGAGCCGAGCCTCGGATAGTCTGCAAGCAGCACGAGAAATACCAGCGGGATAAGCATCGCAAGCATCCCCGAATTCCCCACGGCAATAAACGGCTCAAAGACAATAAGCCTCTCGCCGAATTTTTCAGCCCTCGCCGCAAGCGGTTCGATAGCAAGAGCCTTAACGAAGATCAGCAATACCCCGAGGATTATTATACGCGGATTTGTGATCCACCCGACGTATTCCGTTCCGGCAACGGATAAAACCTGTCTGATTTTTTTATTCACCGCAATCCCTCCGAGAACATTGAATTATCCCAAACCCCGCGATAAATGCCGCCGCTAAAGCTATGTAAAACAACAGACCTCCCCAGGAATAATATCCGCCGTCGATGTACAAAAGCGCTTCGGGGCGAGTTATTCCGACAAATTTCGCGAGCGTGTAATTTATGTTTTCAAGATCCGCGTAGGCTTTATTTGATAGCATATACGAGGTTTGCGTCATCGCGTATTTCAAGAAAAACGGAATGCAGATTATCAGATATTTGTTGCGCATTACGCTCGTGCAAAACATCGCGGGTATGCTCCAAAACGCGCCGTAAAGCCACATCCCGAGCATCGCTTTTAAAAAGTCAAACCGCGAATTTTCCATCGCTTGCGCTGAGAATTCGCTCATTTCCGAAGCGTTCGGAAACATAAAAAACACAAGCCCGCAAAATATCGCATAACCCAGAGCAAGCGCAAGCCCGCCCGAAACGATCCCCGAAAAACACCGCGAAAGGTTGTATTTTATTTTCGAGGAACGGCAGATCCCATACCGCACGGCGTTGCCGGCGCGCTCGGCACACACCTGCAAAACAAAGCAAAACGCCGTAATGATCGGCACAAACAACGTTATCCAACCGTTTCGGGCATTGGACATGACCATTATATTTTCAAATTCCGTTTGCTTTGCAAGCTCCGCGCGGTCAAGATCCAACAGCGCGCGTATCGCAGAATACCGTTCCATAGTCAATCGGTCGGTGTAAATTTCCGCGCAGAACAGCAATACCACCGTAAACAAAACGCAGATAAAAAAACCCGCCGAAGTGAGATTTTTTCTCAGTTCAACAATTATCGCTCTCATAAAGCCTCCCCGCACCCGCCAAACGTCAAAGTAAGCCTCTTCGTTTTTCCTCCCGTTATTTGTAATACTCAAAGCTCCCGTCCAAAGCGTTTACATAGCAGGTATAATAAACATCGTCATTCTCGTTGAATAAAACGAATCTCCACGCCGGAAAAACAGGCTGTTTGGTTTCTCCGGGTTGAATGCCGCTGCCTACGTTTTGGTTTCTGCAATATACAAGCTGCGCATGAGTTACCTTGAAATCAACATAATCCGTCATCTGCTCCGAAACAATTTTAGCGGCATCTCCAAAGGAAATGTAATCGGTGTATCTGGTCTCATCAGCAGTAGTAAATGTCCTAAAGCAGCCGTAAATCCAATCCACATCATTGCTTTTTATCATAGCCCCCGCGCCCATATCTCTCCCCGATCGACCCCCGTGACTTCCCGAAGCCACATAATCAAATGGGATATTATCGTAAGATCTTGATGTTATAAACGAGTAGCAGTAAAGCCCCTCCTCGGCTTTATAGACATTCACCTCGTTGACTTTTATGGAGTATTCCGGCGTTATCGAACACGGAAGAGTATTGATATAATCTTCAAAAAAACTGACCGCGTCGTTTATTGATATGTTTTTATCTAAAAGAGGGAACGAAACCGTACTGTCGGGGGGATATGTTCCGACATAATCAAAATATCCGGTATCTCCGAGGTCTTCCTCAGTTCTCCCAAAAAATAGAAGTGTTCTTGCACGGTATTGACTTTCTCCATATATCCTGGCTGCCTCTCGATCTATCACTCCCTTATTGAACATACAAATATCATTCCCAAAAGGGCTTCTGATCGTAACTTGAACGCTGCTCTCCGAAATATCCTTTGGCTTTTCATCGTATATGAAAAGCTGTGCGGAATTGTCGATAATAAACGTTTCGTTCATTATCTCGTTATAGTTTTCATACAAGAGATTGAGCGGATCACCGTCTCCGTCATTGCCATAATAATACAGCGAATTTTCGTCAAGCTCATACCCGGGAAACAGATACTTAAACATCGAAAAAAACTCTTTAAGTCCCTCATACGGAGAAAGCGGAGCCGTCGAGCAGTCGTAAAACGTGCTTAAATGCTCAATGCTTTTGGGCACGTTAGCGAGAATATCCTCTTTGGCGTTCAGGTTAGGAAATTGATTGATGATCCTGCTCACCTCAAAGGGCGCGTAATATTCGACCTTATTATCGCCCCCCGCCGAGCTTACTTTTTTTGCCGTGGGAACATCCCCGAAACGAATCACATCGTATGTGATATTCTCTTTGCTGCTAAGCGATTCCTCCGAGCTGTCATAGCTGCTGTCATTTTGAGAGTTATTGCAGCCGATAAGGCTAAGAGATAACATTAAAACGATAACCGCGATTAATACTCTTTTCATTTTTATACCTTCCTTGTTATTGATCCGACAGATCATCCCTTATACCGATAGTAGAAGCAGTGCCCGTCCGCAGCGTTTACATACACCATGTAACGCATACTGTCATTCGGATTATACAGAGAGAATCGCCAGCTCGGCGACGCTTCCGACGGCGCGTCCTTTTCTTCTGCCTGCTTATTGCAGTATACAAACGAGATATCGTTCACTTCAAAAACCGCATATCCCGTCATCTTCTCCGAAAGTATCTGCGCGGCTTTTTTCAGAGAGATCACATCTGTCATTTTGTCTCTAATGGCAGTAACTTTATTGTTCAAACCGTTAAGATAACAGTATTCCACCCCGCCCGATCTCGTCATAAGCGCCTCGCTGCTGTTGAACGAATATTTATTTCCGTCTGAGAACTCAGACACCATGCCCTCGGTGTTCAAGCTGTCAAAAGGTATCGAGTTGTACGAAGGCGTCAAGAAGAACAAAAACGCGTCTGTCTCATCGTCGATCTTAAGAACGCTTGCTTTGAGGACCTTTAAATTTGCGTCCGTATCCTTTGTGAACGCGGCGTCATTCGCAAAATACCCCTCGCAAAACGCCGCCGCCTCGTCTATCGTAATTTTGCCGTCCTCCAGACTGAAATTCTTTCCGTTTGGCAGAGAATATACATCCGTCACAGAATAATCGTCTCTCGGCATCCAGCCTGCGATCCTGCGCTCTTTTTCGACCCTCCGCATACAGTTGCCGCGGTTCATTTTTACACCGCTGCCATCCGGGAACCACCAAAAATATTCGTCCTCACTGTGAACCTCATCGGTATCCGTCTGAAACAAAAGCGAATCTATTTTTATCTCCCCCGAACGTATTTTATCCAAGTGATCCGATTCGTAGATCCCGGGATGCACCAGCACGCCTTCATCGTTGAAATACGATTCCGGCGTCTCTCCGTACGGAACCAAGAACCTGTAATGATCCTTGTTATCCGCGTACTCGCTGTCCGAAAACGTAGATCTTACATACCTCTCGAATATTTCAACTGCCTCCGATTGAGAATAAACGTCATCACGAGCCGCGACCTCCAGCTCATAAATATCTCCGATCTCATCGGAAAGTGAAAGAACTGCCGCCGAGAAATCTACGTTTTCATAAGGATCACCCGCAACCAGCTCCTCAAGCTCCCCCCTTGCCGTTTCGAAAAGCGCATCTGCGGAAATATATCCTTCCTTATCGGGATTCAGCTCCTCCTTTTCGCAGCCTGCCAGCATGAATAAAGATAATATAAGCATAATTGCTGAGATCTTCTTCACAGTGATTTCTCCTTTTACTTTTAAAAATTGATTTATCCGGGCATTGCCAAAATGTAATGCCCGAACATTTCAAAGCGTTTACATATCAGAAATAATAAACGTCGGCAACGTGTCGAACGTTTTTGCATTCTCCGCAGACATCAGCCTAAAAACCAAAATTCAGACCGTGATATTAACAATACCCTTAGCCCAGAAGTACCTGAAGTTCCCGCCGTCCTTTGCGTCCACATAACACACATACATCAGGTTGTCGTTTGGGTTATACATCGTGACTCTCCACGCGGGAGTTACCCTGCCCTCATAGGTATCTATATTAATGTGACCGTATTCGTCTTTATCAAGATACCTCACATATACAAACTCTACCGTTCTCACCTCAAATCTTACGACCTTTGACACCTTATCGCTGATATTTTTTATAGCGGCTTCAAAAGGAACAATCGACTTGCAGGCTTTCACATCTGCCGTCCAGTCGCTGCCGAAATATTGGTGAATATAATCGACGTCATCGGATCTTATCATTAACGCCTCACCTCTTACGCCATCGTAGTCATACGGCGACTTGCTGCCGTAAACCACCGGTTCAAAGCTTACGCCCTGAAAGCTCTGCAATGTGTGGAAATAATAGCCGTAGGTATCGTTGTCAACTCTCAAAACCTGCACGCTGTAAACCTCAGTGCGGCAATTTCTTTCCAGTCCCGTTGAAATCGGCGCGTTATTTATATAGTTTTCAAAGTGCTCCACGGCGTCACATATCTTCACCTCTCCGTCAAGCAATTTATAGCTTTTTTTGCTTTTCGGAGAATATTCGGCGATTGTTTTAAAATAAACCGTCGGCTCGAAATCTGATAACCTGTTATATGTATTCGAGCTAACCGAATTATCATATAAGTCAACTTCTGTTTTACCCACAAGCCGCGTTGCCTCCCCTTTATTAATTAACGCGGAGCCGCCGCCTATCTCATCTGCAAGCTCAAGATACACGGGATCGTTCCAGATCTCGGGGCGTTCGGGAGTTTCATCATACGTAAAACACACACCGTCGCTAAGTTCCTGCTTATCTTTTACATATCCGTATTCCCATTCGTAAGTTTCCGAATCATAATTCTTATATTTCAGATACTCCGGATCTATCTCTTTATTCGGAAAAAAGTATTTGAAAGTCTCCTCAAAATCCTTTTGGTATTGCTTCGCGGGATAATCAAACAGCGGTACGTGCACGGAATAGTCTGTAAACTCGTAGACCGAAGCGCTTTCGGGCGCCATAACATACAAACTGTCCGAGCATATTAAATTCGGCTGTTCGTTTATTATCCGTCGGATTTCTTCCTCACTTGAAGTTAAGATAGGAATGGGGTTTTCGGGATAATCACCCACAAAATCAAGAAACAACGTGCCCTTATTGCTGTTTGTGTTTTCTGTCGGCTTGTCGCACCCGCAAAACAGAGCCATAGATAACAATGCTGAGACGAATGCTATAACACCTTGTTTCATATTTTTCCTCCCTGCCGTTCATGGTGATTTTTATAAAGGCGAATAACTGTAATACGAGCACTCCCCGCTTACGGCATTA
>JAFLUG010000103.1 GCA_022508885.1 Oscillospiraceae bacterium
ACAAAAAGTCTTTGGGAAAGGGGTCTGGGGAAAACCCTTTCTTCAGAAAGGGTTTTCCCCAGAAAAAATATAAAGATAAAAAATGTTAAAAGGCGCGGGAACAGGGAAGGAAGAGATCAATTTGAACGGCATTCATGAAGAGTGCGGTGTTTTCGGAGTTTACAGCAACACGCTTGCAAATGTTGCGCATCTTACCTATTTCGGGCTTTACGCTCTTCAGCACAGAGGGCAGGAAAGCTGCGGGATAGTTGTGAACGAGCGCGGCGTGTTTAAGACGCACAAGGGTCTGGGTCTTGTAAACGAGGTTTTCGGCGAGCGTGAGCTAAACGAGTTTGAGGACGGAAGAATAGCGGTAGGTCATGTGCGTTATTCCACAACGGGAAACGTAAACACCTCAAACTGCCAGCCGCTTACCGTAAGACACGTCAAAGGTTCTCTTGCCATCGCGCATAACGGAAACCTTGTAAACGCGCTTGAATTAAGGCGGGAGTACGAACTCAGAGGCGCTATCTTCCACACCACAAGCGACACCGAGGTCATTTCCTACGCCATCACCCGCGAAAGACTCGAAAGCGGCTCGATACAAGAAGCGGTCGAAAAGGCCATGCGCAAAATAAAGGGCGCGTATTCGCTTGTCATCATGTCGCCGAAAAAGCTTATCGCCGCGCGCGACCCAAACGGCTTTCGTCCGCTTTCGATCGGTGTTCTGCCGAATGATGACGGGTATGTCGTGGCAAGTGAGACCTGCGCTTTTGACAGCATAGGCGCGAAGTTTTTAAGAGACGTCGAGCCGGGAGAGATCGTCGTAATTGACGAAAACGGAATTGACAGTATCAAAACGCACTGCGGCTGTAAAAGTTCTATGTGCGTGTTTGAGTTTATTTACTTTGCCCGACCCGATTCGGTTATCGAGGGAGCTTCGGTGCACAGGGCACGATTGAGGGCGGGAAACTTTCTCGCGCTCGAACATCCCGTACAGGCGGATGTGGTCATCGGCTGTCCCGACAGCGGACTTGACGCGGCGTTGGGGTTTTCGCAGACCTCGGGCATACCTTACGGCGTCGGCTTTATCAAAAACCGCTATATCGGAAGAACGTTTATCCAGCCGACTCAGGGCATGAGAGAAAACTCGGTGAAAATAAAGCTGAATGTTATCCGCGAGACCGTAGAGGGAAAACGCGTGGTTTTGGTAGACGACAGCATCGTAAGAGGAACTACCTCGGCGAAGGTGGTACAGCTTCTGAGAAATGCGGGGGCTAAGGAAATACACATGAGGATAAGCTCTCCGCCGTTTATCAGCGAGTGCTTTTTCGGAACGGACATTGACAGCAAGGAAAACCTTATCGCAAACAAGCATTCTGTGGAGGAAATTGCGAAAATGATCGGCGTGGACAGCCTCGGGTTTTTAAGCGTTGATAATGTTGTAAAGCTTGCGGAAAACGCGGGCTGCGGATTTTGCAGGGGGTGCTTTACGGGAGAATATCCTATTGAAGTACCGAGTGAAATTCCAAAGGATAAGTTTGAAACCAAGTTTCAGGAATAACAGACTGTTGATAAGCCCCCATCTGCTTTGTCAGCCTTACCACGGCAACCAAATGGTTAGCCGTGGCACGGCTTAGGGATCTTGCTCGCAATATCCCGTGCATCTGAGGACTTCTCAACAGTCTGTAAAGTTGGAGAATATAGAGTTTAGTTAAGGAGTATTGAAATGAACAGTTACAGCGAAAGCTACAAAGCGGCAGGAGTTGACGTTACGGCGGGATATGAGAGCGTCAGGCTTATTAAAAATGACGTAAAACGCACTGAGATACCCGGCTGTATTTCGGGGATAGGCGGCTTCGGCGGTCTGTTTCAGCTTGATCTTGGCGGAATATCCGAGCCGGTTCTCGTTTCGGGAACGGACGGTGTAGGCACCAAGCTCAAAATTGCCATGCTTCTGAATAAACATGACACTATAGGTATCGACTGCGTGGCTATGTGCGTAAACGACATTATCTGCTGCGGAGCTAAACCGCTGTATTTCCTTGATTATATCGCTATCGGAAAGAATATTCCCGAAAAGGTCGCGTCAATCGTAAAGGGCGTTGCGGACGGCTGCGTTATGGCAGGCTGCGCGCTGGTCGGCGGCGAAACTGCCGAGCACCCCGGCATGATGGCTGAGGATGAGTACGATATCGCGGGATATTCTACGGGCGTTGTCGATAAATCGAAGATCATCGACAATACAAAGATAAAGCCCGGCGACGCTATCATCGGAATAGCGTCGAGCGGCGTTCATTCAAACGGCTTTTCGCTTGTAAGAAAGGTGTTCAATATAAACGAGCAGAAGGTAAAGACCTTTGTGCCTGAGCTTAAAAAATCGCTCGGAGAGGCGCTTCTCACACCTACGAAAATTTATGTAAAGCCCGTGCTTGACCTTATTTCAAAGATGAATGTAAAGGGTATTTCTCATATTACGGGTGGCGGATTTTACGAGAATATCCCGCGCATGCTCCCCGACGGTATCTCGGCGAAGATCGCGATGGGAAGCTGGCAGATACCTCCGATTTTTGACCTCATACAAAAAGAGGGTAATATAAGCGAGCACGATATGTACAACACCTTCAATATGGGTATAGGAATGGCGGTTGTCGTGGCGAAAGAGGACGCAGAAAGAGCGGTTGAAATTCTCAACGAAAACGGCGAGGAAGCGCATATCATCGGCTCGGCCGTTGAGGGGACTGTCGGCGTTTTGTTCAGTTATTGAGGTTGCAATGGGATTTTTTGACATATTTAAGAAGAACAGGGCGAACGATTTAGAACCCTCGGAAATTACGGTAGTCTTAGACGAAGACAGTATAACCCTAAACGGCGTTTCAATAGATATCCCTACTCATATAGACGTGCTTAAGAAACTGCTCGGAAAGCCGCGCGAGATCGTCTGCCCCAAAGATGACACGAGTAAAAATTCCGACGAGATTAACAGGTTTCTCGAGAAGAACCTCACCACCCGCCGCGTAAACTACGCTTGGGATAAATTAGGGCTGTACTGCTATACGAAAAACGGTTCTGTGGTACACGCTCTGGGGATAAGGCTGAATGAGGGCGAGATCTGTCCGAAGCACTATCCGGCGGAGTTTTTCAAGGGCGAGATAACGATTAAGGGAATGCGTTGGTCTGAGGCGGTAAAAACGCTTCCGAATGCCGAGGAAGACGCGCCTTTTTTCAAGACGCTCGACCTCGGTCTTTACAACGCGGTTGTCGAGTATGTTGATTATGAGCAGGACGATTCTGCCCGCACGGAAAAGGACTATTCCGACATAGAAATTCAACTGAACAAGTTCAATTGAGGTAAGGCAGCTATGAAAAATATTGTTGTTCTGGTTTCGGGCGGCGGAACCAACTTGCAGGCGCTTATCGATGCGGAAAAACGCGGAGATATCAGAAACGGAAAGATCACCTGCGTTATCTCCTCAAAGGCGGACGCTTACGCTCTTGAAAGGGCGAAGAACGCGGGGATAGACAGCCTTGTCCTTGAAAGAAAAGCCTATCCCGACAGCAAGGCCTACAGCGAAAAGATTTTATCCGAGCTTAACAGACTTAACGCGGATTTAGTCGTTTTGGCGGGATTTATGACGATACTCGACGAGTGCGTGACAAAGGCGTATCCGTATAAGATAATAAACGTTCACCCCGCGCTTATCCCGAGCTTTTGCGGCGAGGGATTTTACGGGCTTAAAGTCCATAAGGCGGCGCTCGATTACGGCGTGAAGATATCGGGAGCCACGGTGCATTTTGTAAACGAAAAGGCCGACGCGGGCGCGATCATTCTTCAGGGAGCCGTCGATGTATTGAACGACGACACCCCCGAAACGCTTCAGCGCAGGATAATGGAAAACGTCGAGTGGAAGCTGCTGCCGAAAGCGGTCTCGCTGTTCTGCGAGGACAAAATAAAGATAGAAAACGGAGTGGCTAAAGTATATGAGTGATTATTCTATACACAACAGCGAAAAATATTTCAATTGCCTTGAGGGAACTCTTCATTCAAAGCTTTTTGGCATGAACGTTCCGTTTCAGGCGAAGAACTGCGAAGAAGTCTACGCCAAGCGCTGCGCGGAGTTTTTTGAGAAGCTTGACCTTGACAGCGAGGCGTTTTCCGAGCTTGTTTACGCGGGAATAGACTATGTAAACGACCTGCTTGACGAGCGCGGAGACGAGTTTGATCTGGGCGAGGAGTTTGACGAGATAACTCCCGAGGATTTCCTGAGAATAACCGAGCCTGTGGTTATAGTTTTTGAAATGCACGATCTGCTGACAGTGGACGACAGTCCCGTCGGGTTCAGCATCAAAATGCATTTAAGGGCAGTGCCAGACGAGCTTTTCGAGCTTGCCATGCAGGAGGAAAGGGCGATATACGCGGGAGAATACCGCGGAGTTTCGCCTTGGAACGATAAGCTGCTGAAGAAAAAATGGAATTATGTTGAAAATTAGCGGAAAACGGGGCTTTGCGCGTGGGCGAGCCGAATTACGAGCCGTTTATTGATGAGCTTAACGCTATGTTCTCGGAATATGAGAGCCGCGGGGAGACGACGGCAAAAATGAAGATAGTCTGCTATTTCGGTAGTTTTTAATTAGGGGGCAATTTATGACACAGGAATTAAACAAGCCCATTGAAAATAAACGTAATTATCAGCTTGATTTTTTAAAACTGATTTTTTCTATTTTGGTATTCTTTTTTCATACTGAGCTGTTTGCCGGTGAAAACGTCCCCAAATTACTCCGGTGTCAATTGGGTGAAGTAAGCGTTCATTTTTTCTTTGTTGTTACGGGAATGCTTATGGTCAATAGCATTATGAAGCATGACCCCCCACACACAGGCGCGCCGGGAAAATCCGCGATAACATTTGTTCTGAGAAAATTTAAAGGTATATCCTGGCAATATTGGACTTCCTTGTTCATATTTATGGTTGTATATCTTTTTATTTATAATGATTTTACAGTGGAATTAACGTTTGTTAATTTATTCAGAGCCATACCCGAGGCACTTCTTGTTCATTATGCCGGACTAACGCTTATGTTCAATATGCCCTTGTGGTATTTGTCTGCAATGTTTTTGAGTATGCTTTTTCTTGTTTATCTGATTTATAGGCACAGGGATTTCGCGCTGTATGTTTTTTCTCCCTTAACCGCGGTGTTCACATTAGGCTATATGGGTCAGGTCAATAATTATTTATTCGTTCCGTTTTACTCATTATATGGGGTAGTCGTTGGCGGCGTTATACGCGCATTGTGCGGGCTTTGTTTTGGAGTGGTAGCCTGGCTGATATATAATCGTATTTCACAATGGAGATTAAACAGAAATGGAAGAATAGTTCTGACAATAGTTGAGCTGTTGTTGTATACTATATTTTTTACGGGCTGGCTTATTCTTCAGGATAATATGGTCATCATGTCGGTAATTCTTATTCTTCCGATAGCACTTGCGATTTCTTTCAGCGGCAAGAGCTACATCAGCAAGCTGTTTGGATTTAAGTGGATGAAACATTTCGGGGTATTCTCCCTTGCCGTTTATTTGAATCAATGGACGGCTCGGTATTTGGTTCATAAATTTTTCCCGGATTGCAGTTATAAAAACGGCGTGCTTTTAATGGCTTTGTTCACAATTGCGGCAATAGTATTATATTTCGCAATAATTTATTTTGGTAAAGCATTATGGAAAAAATTACATAAAAAATTAGTCGATGAACAAGAGGTGGTTGAACAGTAAATTTATTACTATGAGTTGATAAAAAATGTTATTAGTTAAATTAGGAGGGACAACTTATGATAACCCTGGACAAGGAGCTTAACTCACTGGAATACCACGGCAGAGGTATCGTTATCGGAAAAAGCGGCAACAAGGCGGTTATCGCGTATTTTATAATGGGCAGAAGCGAAAACAGCCGCAACCGCGTTTTCGTCGAGGACGGCGACGGCATTCGCACTCAGGCGTTCGACGAGAGCAAAATGACCGACCCGCACCTTATAATCTACGCGCCCGTCCGTGTGCTCGGCAATAAGACTATCGTCACAAACGGCGACCAGACCGATACTATCTACGAGCTTATGGACAAGCAGATGACGTTTGAGGAGAGCCTGCGCACACGCGAGTTTGAGGACGACAAGCCCAATTTTACTCCGAGAATCTCGGGAATCGTTCATATCGAAAAGGGAACCATGAATTACGCCATGTCCATTCTCAAAAGCGCGAACGGAGATCCCGATTCGTGCAGAAGATATACCTTCGCCTACTCTAATCCGCAGAGCGGCACGGGCAGCTTTATCCATACCTACTCGGGCGACGAACAAAACGGCAGACTTCCGAGCTTTGAGGGAGAGCCGAAGGACGTTGTTATTCCCGATATGAGCCTTGACGAGTTTACCGATTTTGTCTGGAACAACCTCAACGCGGATAATAAAGTCTCGCTTTTCACGCGCTATATTGACCTCGAGATGGGAAAGTTTGAAAGCAGGATAGTAAACAAGAATAAATGAGATAACCTAATACAGATATTGATTTAAAGAATACAACAGGACTTTAAGGAGGACAATATGAACGAGCTTGAGCTTAAATACGGCTGCAACCCCAACCAGAAGCCGTCGCGCATTTTTATGGAAAACGGTAAAGACCTGCCGATAGAGGTACTTAACGGAAAGCCCGGATATATCAACTTTATGGACGCTTTCAACGGCTGGCAGCTTGTAAAGG
>JAFLUG010000104.1 GCA_022508885.1 Oscillospiraceae bacterium
TGTGGGGCTTCGCCCCACACCCCACCAAAGGGGCATTGCCCCTTTGGAAACCCAATATAAGGAGCTAATATGAAATACGATGTTTTGATTATCGGCGCGGGACCCTCGGGAATTTTCACCGCGATAGAAATGATAAGAAATCATTCTACAAAGAAAATTCTTATCGTGGAAAAGGGCGAGGCAGTTGAAAACAGACATTGTCCCAAATCCCAGACGCAGAAATGCATGAGCTGTTCGCCGTATTGCCATATAACTGCGGGCTTTTCGGGCGCGGGAGCGTTTTCCGACGGAAAGCTCTCGCTTTCGTGCGAGGTAGGCGGTACGCTGCCCGAGCTTATAGGCGAGCAAAAGGCGCAGGAGACCATAAACTACACCGATAAGATCTATCTCGAATTCGGCGCGGATACCCGCGTTGAGGGAGTTTCTGCTCCAGACAAGATACGCGAGATACGCAAAAAGGCAATAAACGCAAACCTAAAGCTTGTCGACTGCCCCATACGCCATCTCGGCACGGAAATGGCGCAGAAGCTGTATCAGAGGATCGAGGCGTATCTTATCGAAAACGGCGTTGAGGTGCTTTTCAGGACGGAATGCGTAAACATAATCGTGGAAGACAGCGTGTGCAAGGGCGCAGTTATCCGCGAACGGAACAGCTCTGAACGGACAGTTTACGCAGATGAGGTAGTTATCGCTTCGGGAAGAAAGGGCGCGGACTGGCTCGAAAGGATATGCGTTGAACATAACGTCGAGCACAGTCCCGGTACGGTCGATATCGGCGTAAGAGTTGAAGTACGAAGCGAAATTATGGAGGAAGTAAACGACGTTCTGTACGAAAGCAAGCTTATCGGCTATCCCGCGCCGTTCAGAAACAAAGTCCGCACCTTCTGCCAGAACCCCGGAGGATTTGTCGCGCAGGAAAACTATGACAACAATCTCGCTGTCGTAAACGGACATTCTTTTAAAGAGCTGAAAAGCGATAACACAAACCTTGCGATCTTATGCTCGCATAATTTCAGCACGCCGTTCAATCAGCCTATCGAGTACGCAAAGAAGGTCGGCGAGCTTACCAATATGCTTGGAGCGGGGCATATTCTCGTACAGCGGTATGGAGATATTCTCGACGGAAAGCGCACATGGGAAAAGGAACTGTCGTTTTCAAACGTAAAGCCAACGCTTCCCGACGCTGTCGCGGGGGATATCACGGCTGCTGTGCCTTATAGGACAATGACCAATATCATAAACTTCATAAAGTCGGTAGACAACGTTGTCCCGGGATTTGCAAGCGGCGAAACTCTTTTGTATTCGCCCGAGCTTAAGTTCTACTCAAACCGCATTAAAATGGATAAGCATTTTAACACCAATATAAAGGGATTACACTGTCTGGGAGATTCGAGCGGCTGGACAAGAGGACTTATGATGGCTTCGATAATGGGCGTACTTATGGGACGCGAGTTGATTTAAGAAAACAATCAGGAGCGAAAAATCATGCGAATGAGAAGAAAGAAAAACCTTGACGAGCGGCTTGAAAACTGCCGCGGGGTCATGCTTTACATGCAGTGTCAGAACGAGCGCGCAAACGACCCACTTTCGGAGGAATTTTTCGCGGACAGCCGCAAAACTTTCGGGAATGACAATCCGCTTTATCTCGAGATAGGCTGCGGAAAGGGCGGATTTGCTATCGAATTTGCAAGGCAGAATCCCGATATAAACCTAATTGCTCTTGAAAAAACGCCGAACGTTCTCATAACGGGAATGGAGGAGCAGATGAAGCTAAAGCTCCCGAACCTGAAATTCTGCATGGGACAGGCGGAATATCTCGACCATCTGTTTCATGAAAACACGGTTGACCGAATTTTCCTGAATTTCAGCTGTCCGTTTCCGAAAAAGCAGTACGCCGCCCACCGTCTGACGCACGCGCGCTTTCTGGAGATATACCGCAGAGTAATGAAAAAAGACGCCGAGATACACCAGAAAACCGATAATACGCGTTTTTTTGAATTTTCTGTCGAACAGCTCTCTCAAAACGGCTTCGGGCTGAAAAACGTTTCGCTTGATTTACATAACAGCGGATTTGAAGGGAATATTATGACCGAATACGAAAAGCGCTTTACCGAGTTGGGACAGCCTATTTATAGGTTAGAAGCTTTTTTTACCAAATCTACGCAATAGTCGAGCGCGAAATTTCTAAAATCAAGCATTGTCTGAGTGCTGAGCGAAGCGAAGCCGAAGCAATGCTTAGATAGTGCAAACCGAAGCGAAGCGCAGGTTTGCACGGTTTTGAAATTTCAAATTTAAATAAGGTGAGTATATGAAAAAAATTACCGGAAGATTTCCAAGCACGACCGAGCTTTGCGACATTCGCTTTTATATGTACACTCCCGAAAAACCTAAAGCGGTCGTTCAGTTTTCGCACGGAATGTGCGATTATATTGAGAGGTATGAGGAGTTTGCGCGATTTTTGTGCGAGAATGATATCGCGTTTTGCGGAAACGACCATATCGGGCATGGAAATTCTGTCGCCCACAACGACCTGCTCGGTTATTTCGGCGAGCAGGACGGCTATAAGAATATGGTGCGCGACCTGCACAGAATGAACGGCGTTATAAGAAACAGCTTCGGCGGTGTTCCGGTATTTATCGTGGGTCACAGCATGGGCAGCTTTATCGCGAGAATTTACCTCTCGAAATACGCGGACAAATTCAGCGGCGCGATAATTATGGGAAGCGCCGGAGGAATAACCGGCAAGGCCCCGCTGAGAAAAGTCCTTGACGCGGCGGTAAGGAAAAACGGCGACTTATACCGCCACGAAAATATCACGAAAATGGTTTACAGCGTCTTAAATCTCCGCACGGCAAACCGCCGCACGGAATTTGACTGGCTTTCGCGGGACGACGCTGACGTAGACGCGTTTTTAGCAGACCCGAAATGCAATTTTACCTTTACCGTCGCGGGTTATCGTGATATGCTGAACGCCCTTTTGTGCTGCAACTCCGAGGCAGTCATAGAAAACACGCCTACCGATATCCCGCTTTTGTTTTTAAGCGGCGGAATGGACCCTGTCGGCGAATACGGAGCCGGCGCGAGAAACGCTGTTATCCGTTATCTCGAGCACGGCTGCGACGTAAATCTCAGGATCTACCGTGAGGCAAGGCACGAGCTTTTGCTTGAGCTGAACAAAAACGAGGTTATGAACGATATTCTGGAATTTATCGTAAAAAGAGTTTAAATTTACAGAAAAATAAACGCGTTTGAAATTACTCAAACGCGTTTTGCTTTTTCTAACGAATATGTCCGCTGTCAGCATAAAAATTTTTTTGAGGCGATAATAGCTCTTGACGAAAACAAGCAAATATGGTATAATATCATAAGATGCCCCGGCACATACGCAAATTTTCTTCAGGAATTTGCTTCGCTCGTATCGGGCAATCATGACATAAAGTGTATAATTATATTAAGGGAGGACGTAAAATGTCTGACACACCATTAAATCCCTTTGATGACGCAGAGGAGATCGCAAAAAAATCAATGGTGCTTTTCCTGCTTATCGACTGCTCGGGAAGCATGAGCGGCTCTAAGATCGGCACGGTAAACTCCGTTATGGAGGAGCTTATTCCTGAAATCCGCGGAATAGGCGGCGCGGACGCTGATATCAAGATAGCGGTGCTGAAGTTTTCGGGAGGAAGCGAGTGGATGTATCCCGAGCCTATTTCCGTTGACAATTTTGAATGGAAGCCTATCGACGCGGAAAATGTGACCGACCTCGGAAGCGCGTTTACGGAGCTTGCCTCTAAGCTGTCGAGAAACTCGTTTATGAGCAGCCCGTCGCTGTCCTTCGCGCCCGTTATGATACTGATGTCCGACGGTTATCCTACGGATAACTTTGAAAAAGGGCTTGAGGAGCTGAATAAAAACCGCTGGTATTCCGCAGGAATAAAGGCGGCAGTGGCGATCGGCGAGGACGCGGATTTTGAAATTCTGTCGCGCTTTACCGGAAACCCCGACAGCGTTGTTACAGCGCACAACGGAGAGGCTCTCGCTAAGCTCGTCAAGTTTGTGGCGGTAACCTCCTCACAGATAGGAAGCCGCAGCATTCGCCTTGCGGAAACAGAAGAGGACTTCCGCACCAAACAGGAAACTGCCGCTGAGCAGATACGCGAATTTGCCGAGAGCGACGAGATCAGCGCTGACATCGAAGAGGGCTGGTAATTAGTAATTAGTAATTAAGAAGTTAGAGATCAGAGATAAGATATAAGATATTAGATTTTGCTCTTTCGGGGAAATTATATTATGCAGCAAAGCACAAAATTCAAAGGATACGCTCTGTCCGTCAGGGGCGCTTCTCACGAGGACGACGGCTCTCCGTGCCAGGACAGCGCGAGAGTTTTCACGGCTGAGGGCTTTGCCGTAGCGGCGGTGTCCGACGGCCACGGAAGCGAAAAACACTTTCGCAGCGCTTCGGGAAGTGAAATGGCGACACGCGTGGCTATCCGATCGATTTGCGATTTTGCCGAACGCAACAACGGACTTGACGGGATCTTCCGAAATGACCCCAAAAACGCCGCGCGAAGAATTGCCGCGAATATAATCTGCGGCTGGAACAACGAAATAGCCGCGCACATAGGTCTTTTTCCGCTTAATGTTTACGAAAACGCTATATGCGAAAAACACGGCGGTATTCCAAATGAGGTCATCTACGGGGCTACGCTTATCGTGGCGGGAATTACGGAAAACGGCTGTTTCGGTCTGCAGATAGGCGACGGAAGCTTTTTAGCGCTTAGCGGAGGGGAGATGTTTTTTCCCGTGCCAGAGGACACAAAGCTGGTCGGAAATCTCACAACATCGCTCTGCGACAGCAACGCCATTGACAGTTTCCGTTCTTTCTACTGCGAGGGCAGTGTTTCGGGAGTTTCGCTGTCAAGCGACGGTCTGATAAACTCGTTTGTCAATATCGAGGATTTTCTGAAATTCGGAAAGCGGATACTCAGCGCCGTTGAAAGCAATACCGCGACAGCGCTCGGAGAACATCTGAAAATGCGCTCGCGCAGCGGAAGCAGAGACGATATTTCCGTCGCGGCGATCTTTGTCAACAGTTGAAGAATATACATAAAGATCCTTCCGGAGGTAAAAATGCCCAATAAGTTAAAAATAAACACGCCGCTCGAACCCCAGAAACTTCATGAGCATATCGTTGAAAGACGGGCCGTTTCGGAAAACGATACTGAGCAGCTAAACAAATATATGGACCTTATCGCCACAGAGATAGTTATGACCGCCAAGTTTATCTGCGCCGTAAAGTTTTCGGGTGAGCCGCAAAAACAGGACGACGGAACATACCTGGTTGACGATGACGCGCAGATGTCTTTTTTGCTTCTTGAAAACGAGAAATTCGGAAAGATATTCCCGCTTTTCACAGACGAGAGCGAGCTTGAAAAATGCGACGCGTTTACCGACTACTATACGATAATAACAGGCTTTGACGGCATTTCGGGTATAGTATCGGACGGAAACGTCTGCGCGGGAATGATGATAAACCCGTTTGACGACAATATGTTTATCAGCGGCAGGGTCGCTGCAAAATGGCGCGAGAAAAAACAGATATTGCTTACAGGTCGCGCAAACAACGTTGTTACCGAGAAAACCCCACTTGATATCCACGCGCCGAATCCTTATCCTATGCAGCTTTCAAACAAGCTCTGCGAGATAGCCAAAACGCTGAGCGAGGTAAACGCGCTTTGGCTTCGCGGAGTTACGCTTAACGGCGACGAGGGGTATATGCTTGTTATCGATGCGCCTCAGCCCGAGCGCTTTTATGACGATTTCGGAAACGCGAGCAAAGAGTTTATCGGAAAGAAACCAATACATGTTATTCCGTTAAACGGCGAGCTCGGAAAAAGAGCAACGCAGAATGTCATGCCGATTTACAGCAAGGAATAACCATGTTGTTAAAATAACCAAAAAAATTGCTTTTTATTTTACGCTTTGTAATAAAAATCCTGTGGACATTTTTGAAAAAGCGTGATATAATGTAACTAACGGCAGTTGGGGTTTTACAATTGCTTGTTGATTATTGGAGGTGTTCATTTATGGCAAGAAAAGCTTTGTTCGGAAATAATATAAAGCCTGCGTGCAAGTACTGCGCTCTCGGGACTCCCGGCTCGGGCGATACGATAAACTGCTCGAAATTCGGCGATGTAAAGAGCTACGACGCATGCAAGAAATATGTGTACAATCCGCTTAAGAGAGTTCCCAAAAAGGAGCTTCAGCTCGCGAACTCCGCGGTCAATGAAATTGATTTCTGATTACATAACAAAAACGCTCCCCGATATGGAGAGCGTTTTTATTTGAAAATAAATCGGGGAGAATTAATTCTCCCCGATCTTTTTTATCCTAATACAACCTTTACCTCGTGAACTCCGCCGTTCTGCGCGGGGATAACGTTTCCGGAAACTTCCTTTCCGTCTACGGTCATGGACTTAACGCCTGCGCTTACATGGTTGGGGTTCTGAATTTCGATATTATATGTTGCTCCTCTGAACTGACGCGAGAGCGTATATCCGTCCCACTCGTGAGGAATGGACGGGTCGATCTTCAGACCCTCATACTGCGGCT
>JAFLUG010000105.1 GCA_022508885.1 Oscillospiraceae bacterium
AGGTGCCGTCCGCGATGTCCACGAAGGTGGAAACGGGCAGCTTGTCGCCGCGCTGTGCGTTTACGGGAACCTGAATGTTGTTTACAAAGTCGATGAGGAACTTGTTGTCGCCGCTGAACTTCGGAGTAGGAAGCGAACCGCTGCAGGACTTCCAGCTATCGGGAACGGGAACCTCAACAACAGCGCCCGCGCCCTGCTCGATAGCGGCATAGTTCATGTTGACAATGTCGTCGCCCTTCTTTGCAAAGGACTTATAAGCAGCCTTCTTCATGTAGTCGATAGCCTGATCGGCAGGTATGATATCCGCGAGCTTGAAGAATGCCGACTGGAGAACGGTGTTCGTTCTGTTGCCCAGACCGATATCCTTAGCGATCTGGATAGCGTTGATGATGTAGAACTTGATGTTGTTGTTTGCGATGTATCCCTTTACCGCGTCGGGGAGCTTCTGATCGAGCTCGTCAACGCTCCACTGGCAGTTCAGCAGGAACGTACCGCCGGGGATAACGTCCTCAACCATATCGTACTTGTCGATATAGGAAGGATTGTGGCAGGCAACGAAGTTCGCCTTATTTACGAAATAGGTGGACTTTATCGGGCTCTTACCGAATCTGAGGTGAGATACAGTTACGCCGCCCGACTTCTTGGAGTCGTAAGCGAAATATGCCTGAGCGTACATGTCGGTGTGGTCTCCGATGATCTTGATGGAGTTCTTGTTCGCGCCGACTGTACCGTCCGAGCCGAGACCCCAGAACTTGCAGCAGGTAGTACCCTCGGGAGTGGTGTTGGGATTCTCGGTAACCTTAAGCGAGAGGTTTGTAACGTCGTCCTCGATACCAACGGTAAACACGTTCTTGTCGGTGTTGTTGTAGACCGCGATGATGTGAGACGGGTTGCAGTCCTTGGAGCCGAGACCGTAACGTCCTGTAAATACGGGAACACCCTGGAACTTGCCCTCTCTGTTAAGAGCGGCAACAACGTCGAGGTAAAGCGGCTCGCCCATAGAACCGGGCTCCTTGGTCCTGTCAAGAACGGTGATCTTCTTGACAGTGGAAGGAATAGCCTCAACAAAAGCCTTGGAGGAGAACGGTCTGTAAAGTCTTACCTTAACAAGACCTACCTTCTTGCCCTGCGCGAGCATATAGTCGATGGTTTCCTCGATAGTATCGCAGACAGAGCCCATAGCTACGATCACCTGATCAGCGTCGGGAGCGCCGTAGTAGTTAAACAGCTTGTAGTTTGTGCCTATCTTCGCGTTTACCTTGTTCATGTACTCGGTAACGATATCGGGAAGCGCGTTGAAGTACTTGTTGCACGCTTCTCTTCCCTGGAAGAAGATGTCGGGGTTCTGAGCAGTACCGTGAAGTACGGGCTTTTCGGGGTTGAGCGCTCTGTCGCGGAACGCCTGGATAGCGTCCATATCGACCATTTCCGCGAGATCGTTGTAATCCCATACCTCGATCTTCTGGATCTCGTGAGAGGTACGGAAACCGTCGAAGAAGTGCAGGAAAGGCACCCTGCCCTTTAATGTCGAAAGGTGAGCGACCGCACCGAGGTCCATAACCTCCTGAGGGTTAGTGGAGCAGAGCATAGCGTAGCCGGTCTGACGGCACGCGTAAACGTCGCTGTGATCGCCGAAAATCGAAAGAGCGTTTGAAGCAACGGCTCTTGCCGAAACGTGAATAACCGACGGAAGCAGTTCTCCCGCGATTTTATACATATTGGGGATCATAAGGAGAAGACCCTGCGAAGCGGTGTATGTTGTCGTAAGAGCACCTGCCGAAAGCGAACCGTGAACCGCGCCGGCAGCGCCTGCCTCGGACTGCATTTCAACAACCTTTACAGTTTCGCCGAAAATGTTCTTTCTTCCTGCTGTTGCCCAGGAATCAGTAACCTCCGCCATAACGGAAGAAGGGGTGATGGGGTAAATAGCAGCCAAATCGGTAAACGCGTATGACACGTGACCCGCGGCGTTGTTACCGTCCATCGTAAGCTTTTCTCTTGCCATTGGTTTATTCCTCCTAAGTTTATATTCGGCGTCCGAAAAGCTTTCACTGTTCAGACGCTAATCTACAACTATCATTTTAACATATTTTATTGTAAATTGCAATAGAATTTCTGAAAATTTTTATAAACTTTCTGTCAAAAATTACAACTCAGGATATAACTGTCTGTCAACAACTTTTCCACAGCCATACGGCTGTAAGCCGCAAAACTGTTTTTGATCTTTGTTCTTTGACTACTAACCCGGACTACTTCCGCATAAAATCTTTCAAGAGGTGATTTTATGCGGAAAAAGAAGAAAAACTCCCGTCTTATGCCATACGGCGCGGGACTTTGCCTGGGGTATGCGGCGCTGGCGGCGATCTCGGGGGTCGCGGCGCTTATTGTGCTGATAACCGACGCCTCGGGCGCGGCAGGAGTTGCGGCAATTGCGGCAATTGCCGCGGGTAGTTTTATAAGCGGGAGGGTCGTCGGAAAAATAAACAGAAAAAACGGCATGAAATCGGGAGCGATATGCGGAACGGCGTTTATTCTGCCGATACTGCTGTTTTCTGTTATTTTCGGCAAAGCAGGCACGTTTTTGCTGTTCGTAAAAATAGCGCTGAGCGTTGTTTTCGGCGCGGCGGGCGGAGTTTCTGGAGTAAACGCCGATGACGGGTGAGAATTTGAAAAAGATAATTATTTCGGTAACAGCGGTTTTTTTGGCAGCGTTTCTTCTTATATTTTCGGGCGAGGTCAGAGAGGCTGTTTCGGGGGCGGTTTATGACTGTCTTGAAATAATCGTGCCTTCTCTGTTCGCGTTTTCGGCTCTGGCAATTTATCTGCAAAAAAGCGGCTTGTACAAGATCGCCCTGAAGCCGCTTACGCTGCCGCTGTCGAAAATTCTCAGGACGGACGAGGAGCTTTGCGGGATATTTCTGCTTTCAAACATCGGCGGATATCCCGTAGGAGCGACCCTCCTGTCAGCGCTTGCAGACCAGAACAAGCTCGACAGAAAAGACGCGGCAAGGCTTATGTGCTGTTGTTTCGGAAGCGGTCCGTCATTTATAATCGGAATGGTCGGAAAAACAGTATTTAACAGCGCTCAGGCGGGAGCCGTACTTTTCGCGTCTTGCTTTTTGTCGTCGCTGGCAGTTGCGGCGGCAGTTTTCCTCAGCGGAAATATCACACTTAAAAAGTCACAGACGCGATATGATCTCGGCTCTGAGTGTTTCATAAGCTCCGTTTCGGCGGCGGCAAGGGCGATGTTTTCGGTCTGCACGATGGTAGTGATCTTCTCGGTATTTTCGGCGGCGCTCGGTCTGATGGGAGTCAACAGGCTTTTCGGCGAAAATCAAAGCGTGGTGTTTTCGTCGGTTTTAGAGGTAACAAGAATAAAGGGAATGACTGCGGGAGAGTATTCCATGCCGATCTGCGCGGCTCTGCTAAGCTTTGGCGGAGCATGCGTAATGCTTCAGATAACGGCGATCGCCGGAGGCAGGTTTCCGCTCGGAAAGTTTCTTATATCGAGAATAATTTCAGCGGCGTTAAGCGCGGCTTTCGCAGCGATTTTTACCTGCCTGACGCCGAGCGTAAGCGAGGAGGTTATTGCGGGAAACACAGCCGTATCGGCTTTTTCGGGAAACGCGGCGCTCTCCGTATGCCTTATCGCCATGTGCGCGATATTGCTTCTGGGAGATACCCACAGAGACTCGACATAAAAAACAAAGGGGGGAGCAATGCTCCCCCTTTTGACTTACAATAACTGTTCGTCAATTTTCGCGTGCTTTTCGAGTACAGCGAAAAACTCGGGCTTTTGCTTTTTGAAGTTTATCGGCTTAAAGGTCTTGCTGTCAACAAAGCCGTGAGAGCTTGTGCCCTCCGCGAGGATTTCGCTTTCACCCTTTCGGCTGACGGAATAGTAAAACTCTATCCTCGCCGCGTTGAGGCGGGTGATTTTAGCGGTTATGACAAGCTCGTCGTCATATTTTGCGGGGAATCTGTACTTGCATGAAATAGCCGCAACGGGAAGCATTATACCTGCCTTTTCTATTTCCGCGTAGCTCATTCCCGCGGCTTTGATATAATCCGTCCGCGCTATCTCAAACCACACCGGATAGACCGCGTGATGCACAACGCCCATACAGTCGGTTTCCGCGTAGCGCACGGTAATTTCCGTAGTATTTGCCATAATTATCCTCATTTCTTCCACATAGCCGGAGTAAACAGCAGAAGCATCGGGAACAGCTCGAGTCTTCCCGCGAGCATGTCAAAGATCAATACAATTTTGCTCGGAATAGAGAAAAATCCGAAATTTGCCGTGGGTCCCACCAGCTCAAGCCCGGGACCTATGTTGTTCACCGCCGACACCACCGCCGTAAAGTTGGTGATAAGATCGTGATTGTCAAAGGAGATTATCCCGACCGACACCACCATCAGCGCGAGATACGCGACGATATAAACGCTTACGGAGTGTACTGTTTCACGTTCAACCGTATGCCCGTCCATTTTTATTTTCTTCACCTGCTTTGGATGGATCATGACCAGAAGCTCCCGACCCAGATTTTTAAACATGATCATAAGCCTCGAGACCTTCATTCCTCCGCCCGTGCTTCCCGCGCAGGCTCCGACAAACATAAGCAGCACAAGTATAGTTCTTGAAAGCTCGGGCCACATGTTGAAATCAACAGTCGAAAAGCCTGTTGTCGAAATAACCGACGACACCGCAAACGACGAATCAAGCAGCGCCTGTCCGAAGTTGCTGAAGCTCTCAAGCGTATTAAACGTGATTATAAGGGTCGAAACCGCTACTATACCGAAAAACAGCCTTACCTCCGAAGAAAATACCTCGCGAAGCTTTCCTTTGATAAGAAAGAAATAGCTGTTGAAATTTACCGAAAACAGAAGCATAAACGCAATTACTATTATCTGAACATATGTCGAAAAACCGCCGATACTGCTGTTGTAAATCCCAAAGCCGCCCGTACCCGCCGTGGCAAACGCGGTGTTGAGCGCCTCAAACGGCGTAAGTCCTCCGAAAAGCAGCAAAATAAGCTCGATAAGGGTAAGCGCGAAGTAAATTATATACAGCAAAAGCGCCGTTGTTCTTACTCTCGGAACAAGCTTACTTACCGAAGGTCCCGGAGATTCGGCTTTCATTATGTGCATATTCTGCGCTCCCGACAAGTGCACAAACGCCATGATAAACACAAGCACGCCCATTCCGCCGACCCAGTGCGTAAAGCTTCTCCACATGATCATGGATTTAGACAGCTTTTCAACGTCGCTGAGTATGCTCGCGCCTGTCGTAGTAAAGCCCGAAACGGTTTCAAAAAGCGCGTCGATAAACGACGGTATCTCACCCGAAAGGAAAAACGGAAGCGAACCGAATACCGAAAGCACTATCCAGCTCAGTGAAACTATCACAAAGCCCTCGCGCGAATATAGCGTTTTGTTCCGGGGCTTTTTTATCTTTGTAAGCAAAAGCCCGAAAGCCGTACAGACCGCCGCCGTCACCAAAAACCACCATACCGCGCTTTCTCCGTAGCAAATCGCGGTGATTACGGGGACAGCCATAAATATCGCTTCAAAAATAAGTATCCAGCCGAGGATATAGGTTATCATTCTGTAATTCATAAACAAATCCCGTTATCTTAGAATATCCGTAATGTCGTGGAGTCCCGAGTTATTTGACACGCTGTCGGAAACAATAACCACCGTATCCCCCGGCTCTATTGTGTCGGAACCTCTCGGTATAACGACGTTTTTTCCGCGCAGGATCGCCGCGACAAGTATCCCGCTTTTAAGCTTAAGATCCATAAGAGGCGTTTTCGTAACCGGGCTTGCGTCTCTTATTATAAATTCCGCCGCCTCTATTTTGCCCTTTATTACCTGATGAAGCTGCTCGACGTTGCTGCCCTGTGTGTTTTTCAGCGAGCGGACATACCGCACTATCTGATCCGCCGTTATGCTTTTCGGATAAATTATAGTGTCAAGATCAAGATGTTTTATGACGTCCTCAAAATCTATCCGGTTGATCTTCGTAACGAGCTTGGCGTTTCCCGCGCTGTGCGCGAAAAGCGACAGCAGAATGTTTTCCTCGTCAAGATTAGTAAGCGCCACAAAGGCTCCCGCCTGCGCAAGCCCCTCCTCAAGCAGCACCTCCTGGTCCGAGGCGTCGCCGTTTATTACCGTGACCGCGTTTCCCCACAGCGCGCACAATTCCTCGCTGCGCTTTGTGTCCTTTTCGATAAGCTTTACGGATATACCGTAATTTACCAGAATATCGCAAAGATAATGTCCCAGCTCTCCGCCGCCCGCAATTATCGCATCCTTTACGGATTTCGACTTGTAGTTTATCTTTCTGAAGAAATCATTTGCCTTTTTAGGCGAGGCAACGATCGAAATAACGTCGCGTTCTTCAAAAACAGTGTTTCCGTTTACTATGTAAGCTTCGTTGCCGCGCTCAAGAGTGCAGACAAGAACATCGCACCCGAGCTTTGAGGAAAGCTCCTTTACCGCCACTCCCACAAGCGGCGAGCCTTCCGGCACCTTAAGCTTTA
>JAFLUG010000106.1 GCA_022508885.1 Oscillospiraceae bacterium
TGAGGTTGTCCATCACAAACTCAATCGGCTTCAGCGGCTGGGTCATGATTTCCTCACAGTTGATTGTGTTTAGTTTTTGCATTGAATTCCTCCATTGTATTTTTTTGTCCTTGCAGAGCTCTGTTTTGATAATATTTATCCTAACTCTTTCCCGATAAAAAGTAAATATGGAATTGATTTTCACAAAAATCGAGAAAATCAATTCCATACAAAATATAATTTGACAATTTTTCCTGTTAGTGATAAAATATAATGGGAGGCGGATACAGTGACTTACAAAAACGGAATTTATTTATCTTTGAACTGCGACAGCGCGGTAAGAATTATCTCGGAGAATGGCTCCAGAATTCAGACCGGCGAAAAAGTTGTATCTGCAAGGCTTATTATCCAAGGAAGATTTCAGGGTAATTATACAAGAGCTTAAATAGCACTTTTTTATAATAAATACGTCCTTGAGTGAAACTAATCGCAATCCGCAAACAAACCTTTAAGTGCTTGTCTTTGCAACATTTATTTCATCTTTTTGAGATAACTGTTTATATGTCGATATGATCACAAGTGCCGACACGATTGCAGTAAGTATATCGGATACGGGCATGGAATACAGTACCCCGTCAAGTCTGAAAAAAACTGGCAGTAATACCGCGAAACCCACACCGAACACTATCTCTCTTACCATAGACAGCATTGTAGATGCCATAGCTTTGCCCATTGCCTGAAGGAAGATAAAAGCGGCTTTGTTAATACACGCAAAAACTATCATACAAAGATAAATGCGAAATGCTTTAACGGCAAAATCAGTATAATACACGCTTTCATTTATGGCACCGAAGATGCCTATGAGCTGTTTCGGAAGAAGCTCAACTATAAGTAAGGCAACCCCACCGACACAGGCTTCCGCAATAAGCAGTCGGCTGAAAAGGCTTTTTACTCTGCTTTTGTTTTCTGCGCCCATATTGAAGCTGACTATCGGTATACAGCCTGCCGCCATTCCTACCACAACGGATATAACTATCTGAAAGAATTTCATTACTATTCCCACGACAGCCATCGGTATCTGTGCGTATTGCTCCTGACCAAAAACCTCGTCCATTGCGCCGTATTTTCTTATCATATTATTGATAGCCGCTATTGCCGCGACAAGAGATATCTGCGACAAAAAGCTGCATATACCCAAGACTAATGTCCGACCTATAACGGTTGATTTAGGTCTGAGATCTTCCTTTGACAGCTTCACAGTTTTTGTGTGGAACAGATACCAAACCGCAAGCACGGCTGTGGCTATCTGTCCGATAACGGTTGCGACAGCCGCCCCCATCATACCCCACTTGAAAACAAAAATGAAGATAGGGTCAAGTATTATGTTGATAAGCGCGCCCGCGAGAGTAGATATCATCGCGAATTTCGGACTGCCGTCCGCGCGGATAATGGGGTTCATCGCCTGTCCAAACATATAGAACGGAATGCCGAGCGTTATCCAGAAGAAATATTCTTTTGAATGCCCGAAGGTCCCGGCGTTTACTGTGCCGCCGAATAATGTTATTATCAGTTCGCTGAAAACAAGATAAATGACTGCCAGCAGTATACCTGATATTACCGATAGCAGAACCGCATTTCCCATGCTGCGCTTTGCGTTGTCGCGCTCATTTTTGCCAAGACTCAAACTTACAAACGCACAGCAGCCGTCTCCTATCATAACCGCGACAGCAAGGGCAATTACAGTCAGCGGAAATACGACAGTATTCGCCGCGTTTCCGTATGAACCGAGATAGTCCGCGTTTGCGATAAAGATCTGGTCAACGATATTGTACAGTGCTCCTACAAGCAGAGAAACAATACAGGGAATAGCGTATTTCCTCATAAGCCTGCCAACATCAGCTTCTCCAAGGTCAAGCTGCTTTCGATTTGATTTGTTCATCTGATTACCTCCCTAATAAAACAAAAAATGCGTAAGTCCATAACCGGACTTACGCATTACTGCTACTCGTTTATATTATTATAGCATAATTAAAAGGAAGAAGCAAGGGGCATAAATCACAAAAATTGTAATAATTTATTTTTGAAAATATGTTGAATTTATCAATATTATTTGTGTTAAGCCTTGACTTTTCTTCTGAAAAACAGCTTGAAACAGGTGCGGATCAGCGGTTGGATGAAAAACAACTGCGAGAAAAACGCAAACGGGAGATTATAGCAGACGAGCTTCAGCCAGTTTGCAAGCAGCGTGAGCAGATTGAAATCCATAAACTGATAGGGGTAATACAAAATTGCCGCGAGAAAGCTCATGGCGGGGCACATAATTCCCACTGTCGCGCAAATTATGGCAGTTTCAAAAAGAACGGGATTTGTTTCCTTTATGTCAAACACTCTGCTTGCAAGTTTGAATGAGCAGGGACTTCCGACCAGCACCTCAAGCGCATAAGCAAGCACAAACTCAATAATCACCACCGCCCAGATAGGAATCATTTTTCCGAATACGGCAATTCCGCCCATCGCGTTTATTGCATCAAGCACATGCGCTTCGCCCGTCATTTCGGTAAAGGTCGCTCCGTTTACCACATACAAGCTGTAAAACACATAGGCGTGGACTGTTACAATAACAGTCATAAGGGCAAACATCATTCTTTCAAATTGGTTTTTCGGCATAGTTTTCTCCTTTCGGCACAAAAAACACACGCAGTATGACGCAAATCCGGTTCCGTGATCAGACTTACGTACAAGCGTACTGCGTGTGTCGTTTTCATTTTTTATTTTGTTGTCATGGTAATTATATCATATTTTCCGAAAAATTTCAAGACAACATTCCGCCAAAAATTGACCCACAAAGCTTAAAATAATTGGGCAAAAACCGCATGAGTTTATCGTGTCAAAGGATAAACCTCTATTTCTTCTTATTGTCCTTACACCCGCATGGCGATGCTTTTGCACAACCGGCACACCCGCACCCGCAGGACGGCTTTCCCTTTTTCCTATTCCTTATCATGAAAATAATTATCACTGCTATTATTGCCGCAAGAATAAGCAATACAACTATTGTTCCGGGACTCATGAATTGACTGTCCTCCTTTGTGTTTTAACGCCCCCTCTTTGCGGTCTGAACAGCAGATAAACCATCGTGAGTATAATTACCGCCGCGGCGATCACGCCGATAACATTACCGCTTCCCGAAACAAGCGCGCCTATCTGATAAACGCACAGCGAGACTGCATACGCAAAGCCGCATTCATAGCCTATCGCAAACCAAGTCCATTTTGCACTGTTCATCTCGCGCTTTATTGCGCCTATTGCCGCAAAGCACGGCGCGCAAAGGAGGTTGAATATTAAAAACGACATTCCGCTTGCCGCGGTAAACACAGCCGTCATATTCGCATACGCTTCCGTTCCGCCATAGAGTATGCCCATGGTGCTTACAATGTTTTCCTTTGCTACAAGCCCCGTGACCGCCGCGACTGCCGACTGCCATTCGCCCCAGCCGAGCGGAATGAATATCCACGCTATGCCGTTTCCGATAAAGGCGAGTATGCTGTGTTCGATCTGAGTTTCATCGAGCATTGTAAAGCTTCCGTCAACAAAGCCGAAGAACGATGTAAACCACACCAAAATTGTCGAAAGCAGAATAATCGTTCCCGCCTTTTTGATAAACGACCAACCGCGCTCCCACATTGATCTGAGCACATTTCCGACTGTGGGGAGATGATATGCGGGAAGCTCCATTACAAACGGCGCAGGTTCACCCGCAAACATTCTTGTCTTTTTCAGAATAATGCCCGAAATGATTATCGCTGCAACGCCGATAAAATACGCCGAGGTCGCAATCCAAGCTGAACCGCCGAATATCGCTCCCGCTATCATAGCTATAAAAGGCATCTTCGCGCCGCAAGGGATAAATGTCGTCGTCATGACGGTCATGCGCCTGTCTCGTTCATTCTCAATAGTACGGCTCGCCATTATTCCCGGAACTCCGCAGCCTGTTCCGATAAGCATAGGTATAAAGCTCTTTCCCGAAAGTCCGAACTTTCTGAAGATCCTGTCCATGACAAACGCGATGCGTGCCATATATCCGCAAGCCTCAAGAAACGCGAGGAAAATGAACAGCACCAACATCTGCGGAACAAAGCCCAATACCGCGCCTACTCCCGCTACAATTCCGTCAAGAATAAGCCCTTTTAACCAATCCGCACACCCTATCGCGTCAAGTCCGCCTTCGATAAGAACGGGTATACCCGGTATCCACACGCCGTATTCCGCGGGGGCGGGTTCTCCGCCGTATTTTTCGTACAGACCAACAGCTGACACGAGGTCTGTTCCCGTTATTTCTACATCTTCCGTTTCAAGAGTTTCCTCGTCCTGAAGTGTTATTGTTATGACATCACGCTCGGTGAAATTCTGCGCGAACGCGTTTAGCTCACTTACGACCATTTCGTGAGAATATCCGTCCGCTTCGCTGCCGAGAGCTTCTTCAAGAGCTGCGGTATCGATCCCGCTTTCGTTGGCATATTCAATAAATCCTTCGATTATCGCGTCAGTATCGCCGTACTCCTCTGCCGCTTGCTCATACTCGCCGCTGCCGATGGAGAACAAGTGCCAGCCGTCACCGAACAGCCCGTCATTTGCCCAATCTGTAGCAAAAGCTCCGACAGTTACCATCGAAACAAAATAAACAACAAACATAACCGCCGCGAAAATCGGAAGTCCCAGAAAACGGTTTGTAACTATCCTGTCAATTTTATCCGAAGCAGTAAGCGCACCCGCGTTTTTCTTTTTGAAACAGCTTTTGATAACGCCGCCGATGTATGTATATCGTTCATTTGTGATGATGCTCTGCGCGTCGTCATCAAGCTCCGTTTCAACCGCGGAGATAATACTCTCGGCTTTATCGGAGCTGATTTTAACCGTCTGCGCCACTATTTCATCCCGCTCAAACAGCTTTACCGCATACCACCTTCTGCTTTTTTCGGGAACAACACCTTTTATAAGTATTGAAAGCTCTTCGAGTGCACTTTCAACGCTTTCCGAAAACGCGTGTTTTGTTTCGGGAGCTTTTCCCGATTTTGCCGCTTCAATTGCCGCTTTTGCGGCTTCGTCAATGCCCTCGCCCTTTAACGCGGATATCACAACGACCTTACAGCCGAGGTTTTCCGACAGCTTTTTTATATCCAATTTGTCGCCGTTCTTTTTTATAATATCGACCATATTGACTGCACAGACAACGGGGATCCCAAGCTCCAGAAGCTGAGTTGTGAGATAGAGATTTCGCTCAAGATTCGTTCCGTCAATGATGTTGAGTATCGCGTCGGGGCTTTCCTCAATAAGATAATTTCTCGCGATGATCTCTTCGGGAGTATACGGCGAAAGCGAATAGATCCCGGGAAGGTCGGTTACTGTAACGCCCTTGCCGTTTTTCAGCCTGCCCTCCTTTTTTTCAACGGTAACTCCCGGCCAGTTTCCCACAAACTGATTAGAGCCTGTAAGCGCGTTGAACAGCGTAGTTTTGCCCGTGTTGGGGTTTCCCGCGAGTGCGATTTTAATTGCCATAATATCAGTCCTTTCTTGTTAGCATAAACTAACTTGTATACAAAAAAATAAATCATTCGACCTCGATGATCTCCGCGTCAGCTTTTCTCAATGACAGTTCATACCCGCGCACGGTTATTTCGATCGGATCGCCGAGAGGCGCGACCTTGCGTACGTATATCTTTGCGCCTTTGGTAATTCCCATGTCCATTATCCTGCGCCTTACCGCGCCCTCGCCGCCGAGCTTTTTCACCCGAACGGTATCGCCTATTTTAATGTCTTTAAGCGTTTGCATAGTACCAACTCCTTATCACAAATTGTATTAAATCAGAATTTTAACCGCCATTTCTTTTGAAACCGCCACGCGCGATTCCCTAACATTTACAATAACGCTTCCTCCGATCTCGTTTACGACCGTAACAGCGCTGCCCTCGGTAAATCCGAGACTTTCAAGAAATCTTTTTGTCTGCGGATTTCCGCCAATCTTTTTTACAACGCACTTTTTCCCCACCTCCGCGTATGTAAGCGGCATAAGATCATCTCCGTTTTGATTATAATGAGTTAGTCTTGTTTAACTCTTACTCAATATTACACCAAAAACAATGAAATGTCAAGTGATATTTCGGTAAAAAAATGATTTTCGTGAAGAGTAACAAAAATGCGTTAGTTATAACTAACATAATTTTGTGCAAAAATACCATGTAGATTTGCGAATACTTTTTCTGTTTTTCTTAATTCTTGTTTATTATTCTGTCCCACTTTTTAGAGCAATTTGTTTAACTCAAATACATTCAGAACTATTTGAAGAATTAGATTGACTCCTTTTGCTATGAGTTATGCTTTCCAAAATCCGAGCGCATAAGTGAAACCTTGCAAATAGACATTTCCTCTTTTCTGATAACAATATCAGAAAATCCGCGCTTGCTTGCCGCGTTC
>JAFLUG010000107.1 GCA_022508885.1 Oscillospiraceae bacterium
TGTAGATGCCGTTTCTTTCCGTAAAGATATACGGAGCCATTTTCGGGTTCCATCTCTTTGTGAGGTGTCCGAAGTGAACGCCGGCTTCCAAAAGCTGTTTCATTGATACTACTGCCATTTGATTTTCCTCCTGTTTAGGTTATTTTCCTCCACACAAAAACAGCCGTTCCAAACGATTACGCACCAGAGGAAAAGCCTTTTGCGTGTGTGTATTTTTCGGTTTTGTCCGAAATTACCATAATATTATATCATAAATTCCTACATTTATCAAGCGTTTTTCTTTTGGCTATTTAAACAAACTTCCAAAGCCTTTTGAACGGTGTTTTATGTAATTTGACGGAACATCGCATGAAACAAGTATTGTATCGTCACCTATCACGTCGATATCGCACCACTTTATGAACAAATCGTCCTCTCTTCCGAGAAGCCCGAACAGCTTTGCTCTTCCGAAAACAATAAGCCGGCAGATTTTAGCAGTGCAGTTGTCAAACTCGATATCGTCCGCGTAACCGAGACGGGCGCCTGTTTTTACGTTGATGATCTCTTTGCACTTCAAGTCGTTAAAGCTGTATACCACAAAAATCACCCCTTGTGCAAGTTTATGCTTTGGGGTGACAAATTATTATTGATGAGTTACAGACACAAAAATCCATGCCATAAAATTTCACACATGTCATTCCTGCGGTTTGTTGTTCTGCTCCGCGTTTCTCTTTTCGGCGGCCTTTTTGCGGCGTTCTCTCGCCGCCGCTTTTTCGGCCAGCTTTTCCGAAAACGCCCGCGCTTCGTCCTCTGCCGAGGCGAAAACCGAGCGCACGACGGTATAATTCCCTTCCGTAACTATCACCGCTTTGAGCTTTACCGCGTAGAATCTCCCGCACTCGCACCGTGCGACCGAACGGCAGTTTTTCATGTTTGAATGGAGCCAATCGGTCGGGGTTATCTTTCCGCCGCACTCGGGGCATTTAAACTCCGTCACGCGCCTGTCACGAAGCATCGTCCTGCAATCCTCCACATTCTGCACCGCGTCCTTGAAAATAGGCTCGGAAATTCCCGTGGAAAGCTCGGCGTATTCGGCGATACCGAGCGCCATATCGAGCTTTTTGCATACCTCGTAGGTGAGATACGCGTCGTTTGCCGCGTCGTGGACCTGCACGTCTATCGGTATGCCGAGACTCTCGGCTGCCGAGGAAAGGCTGCACTGAAGCTGCTTTGCGCCGGTCTGACGGTTATAGATGAGCTGTAAATTTATATAATTTCTTCCGAATGCTTCGTCAAGACCGTGGAGCTTTAAATTGTCCGAAAGTATCCCGATATCGTCAAAGCCCCATGTTATGAAGCGAAAATCACTTCCGCACCACTCCGAAAACCTTCTGAACGCCTGCGGAAAATTCTCCCCGCAGGTCAGGTCAACGCTTGAAATGCCCGTTATTTCCTCGACATAAGGGTTCATTTTCTTGTAGAACTTCGGGCGGACGTTTATCTTTATTTTGTCCACAAGCCCGAAATTCTCGTCGGTCTTCACCGCGCCTATCTGGATTATCTCGCCGTTTAATACTATCGGCGAGCGGACTGTCATGGAACGGTTCAAAGCCTGGTTCCATTCCATATCCAAAATGATATAATTCATAATACTTTCATTCTTTCGTGTTGTCGAATTAAAGGCTATTACTTCTCCGACGCCTCGGATAGCAAGACAAAAAGAAAAAGATTCAGCGTTTGAACGGTTTGAGAGGGAGCAAACGCTTTTCGACTGTTCGTTCGTCATATTCCCAAACTGTAAACTCGTCGCCGAACAGTTTTTTCATTCGCCTGATGACATAATCGCAGGCATCGAAGAAGTCATTTCTTTCCTGCTCATTTGTAAATCCGAGATACGGCTCTCCGTCGGAAAACCCGCTGATGTCCCAGATTTGACGGTATATCTGATAAATAAGCTTTACTTTTTGCTCAAGCTCTGTCTCGCCTTTCAGGCGGTCATCGGGAATTTTTACGCGCATATCATCCCAATCGCTGACAAAATACCCATCGCTGTTTACAAAAAAATCCCCGACTCCGCACGGTCTGCCGCTCAGTAATATTGGCGAAGAGTTATAATCAAACCGAAAAACTATTTTGTCCATTACAGCAATTCATCAAATCGCCAGCGCTCCGCCGACGTTCTCACGCCGCCACGCTACATAATCCTCGTAGCTTCCCGCAAAATCGCGGCAGCCGTTTTCGGTTATTTCGATAATTCTGTTGGGAGCGGTTTCAAGTATCTCAAGGTCGTGAGTGGCGAAAAGCAGGTTTCCCTTGAACTCGGAAAGCCCGTTGTTTACCGCCGTTATGCTTTCGAGGTCGAGGTGGTTTGTGGGGCGGTCGAGAATAAGCACATTGCTTTTATACAGCATCATGCGCGAGAACATACACCTCACCTTTTCGCCGCCCGAAAGCACCTCCACGGGCTTGAACACATCATCGCCCGAAAACAGCATTCTGCCTAAGAAGCCGCGCAGGTAGCTCTCGGTCTCGTCCTTTGAATACTGACGCATCCAATCGAGTATGGACAGCTTACAGCCGTTGAAATACGCGCTGTTGTCGTTCGGGAAATAAGATACGGTTATCGTGCTTCCCCATTTGAACGTTCCCTCGTCGGCTTCAATTTCCTCGGTGAGTATCTTAAACAGCGTTGTTACGGCAATTTCATTCGCGCCAACAAACGCTATCTTATCGCCCTTTCCGACGGTAAAGCTGACGTTATCGAGAACCTTTACTCCGTCGACGGTTTTGGAGATACCCCTTACCTCGAGGATATCCTTTCCCGACTCGCGCTCCATATCAAAGCCGATGTAGGGGTATTTTCGCGAGCTTGCGGGAAGCTCCTCTACGGTGAGCTTATCGAGCAGCTTTCTGCGCGAGGTCGCCTGCTTGGATTTTGACTTGTTCGCGGAAAAACGCGCGATAAAGCTTTGAAGCTCCTTTATCTTTTCCTCGGTCTTTTTGTTCTGCTGTTTTATCATGCGCTGTACGAGCTGGGAGCTTTCATACCAGAACTCGTAGTTTCCTACATACATCTTTATTTTTCCGTAATCGATATCGACGATGTGCGTGCAGACGTTATTCAGAAAATGTCTGTCGTGGGAAACGACGATGACTGTTCCGAAATAATCCGCGAGAAAATCCTCAAGCCATGACACCGCGTCTACGTCGAGATGGTTTGTCGGCTCGTCCATAAGTATTATGTCGGGATTTCCGAACAGGCACTGAGCCAAAAGCACCTTTACCTTTTCATTTCCCGAGAGCGCGGACATCTCCGAGTACAATATCTCCTCGGGAAGTCCCAGACCCTGTACGAGCTTGGAGGCGTCGCTCTCGGCCTCATAGCCGTTCATCTCGGCGAACTCGCCCTCAAGCACCGAAGCTCTTTCGCCGTCCTCGTCGGAAAAATCCTCTTTGGCGTAAAGCGCGTCCTTTTCCTTCATGATGTCATAAAGACGCTTGTTGCCCATGATAACGGTGTCCATTACCGTATATTCGTCAAAGGCGTAGTGGTCTTGTTTAAGCACGCTCATTCTAAGCTCGGCTGGTCTTGATACCGTGCCTTTTGACGGCTCAAGCTCCCCGCAGAGCACGCGCAGGAAGGTCGATTTTCCCGCG
Source organism: Oscillospiraceae bacterium (assembly GCA_022508885.1). Classification (GTDB taxonomy): domain Bacteria; phylum Bacillota; class Clostridia; order Oscillospirales; family Ruminococcaceae; genus CAG-115. The sequence continues at coordinate 3,637 of JAFLUG010000107.1, forward strand.
CCGTTAGCGCCGATAACTCCATAGCAGTTTCCCGGATTGAATTTAAGCTCGACGTCCTTGAACAAAAGCTGTCCGCCGAACGATACGGATACGTCCGATACTGTGATCATGTGGTCTCCTCTCTTGTATGTCTGTGTTTTAAATTTTATTTAAATTTGAAATTTCAAAACCGCGAAACACTTCGTATTTCGCTATCTAAGCAGTGCTTCTCACTGCGCTTCACTTCGTGCTCAGCACTGCTTATTTTTGAAATTTCGCGCTCTGCTATAACGCGGTTCCAGCGGATTTTTTCCGCCTTGACACCGTAGTATTCAAGTACGAATTTCAAAAAGCGTAAAATTTTTCACAGAAAAATTTTACGCGGTTCCGACTTGACGGCTAAGCGAAGCGTGCCGTCAAGTCGTGAATTTTGAAATTCTTTTTTATTAATAATGCTGTCCAAAACAACATAATATTCGGGTAACAAATCACGAATTTCACGTTACTGATTGATAAAACAGCCCCGCCCATTCTCTCAGCCAATAATTCAGCAAGTTCAGCGGATATGTCCTCGCGGAATGCGCGCCCGCGGAGATACCGTAACGCTTTGCAAATACATACGCGCGGTATTGGTGAAATTCATTCGTAACCAAGACTATGCCGTCCGAAATTCCCCGTTCACTCAGTATCTCGGAGGCGTTTTTTATATTCTCCTCGGTAGAGGTAGAGTTGTCCTCGGCGATTATAAGCTCTTCGGGTATTCCCTTTTCAATGAGATAGCGGCGCATCGCCTCCGCCTCGGAAATATCCTCGCCCGCGCCTTTTCCGCCGCAGACTATTACAAGCACTTCGGGGTCTTTCCCGTAAGCGATCTCAAGCGCGGCGTTCATTCGGCTTTTAAGCATCGCGCTCGGCTCTTCGCCCTTTACCTGACAGCCGAGGACTATCACCGCTTTCGGCTCGTCGACAGGCACCTCCGCGCGGATCATCATATTCACCGTGAAATAAACGCACATTCCCGCAAGAAACGCTATGACCGCGCCGAAAACAAGCATGATTATCCTGAGCGATATCTTTCTCCACAAAAATCTTACCGCGCGGCAAAACGGCCCCCAGAAAACGCAGACCGCTATTATCGCGCCGAAGCCCGCTATTCCGACAAATGTTCCCTCGGTAACGCGGACGTTTATTACCGACCAGACGAGCATAACGCCCGAGACTATTGCGATGACTGTTCGGATAATTATTGAAAACTTAGACTGTGATGATGATTTTGATGTTATTGGCATTTATACTTTCCTCTGTATGGCGATGATTCAGATATTAGCGAAGGCAGCTTTCAGGTCGTCGATGATGTCGTCGGCGTTTTCAAGTCCCACGGACAAACGGATAAGACCGCCGTCGATCCCCGCAGCGACAAGCTGCTCGTCGGAAAGCTGGCGGTGAGTGGCGGAGGCGGGGTGCAAAACGCAGGTCCTTATATCCGCGACATGGACTTCGTTTGAAGCGAGCTTTAAGCTGTCCATAAACTTTACCGCCGTACTTCTTCCGCCCTTTATCGAAAACGAAATTACGCCGCTTGTGCCGAGAGGAAGATATTTTTTCGCAAGCTCGTGACCCTTGCTTCCCTCAAGCGCAGGGTAAGTGACAAACTCGGTTTTTCCCGTTGACTTTATATATTCAGCAACTTTCAGCGCGTTTTCGCAGTAGCGCTTCATGCGCACCGCAAGCGTTTCAAGTCCCAGATTCAGCAAAAACGAGGAATGCGCCGCGGGATAACAGCCGAAATCACGCATGAGCTGCATTCTCGCCTTGGTGATATACGGCGCGGCGGGGTAGTTTTTGGTGTAGACGATCCCGTGATAGCTCTCGTCCGGCTCGGTCATACACGGGAATTTTCCGCTCGTCCAGTCGAATTTGCCGCTGTCAACTATAACTCCGCCGACCTGTACGGCGTGTCCATCCATATATTTTGATGTGGAATGTATCACGATATCCGCGCCCCATTCTATCGGACGGCAGAGAATTGGCGTAGCAAAGGTGTTGTCGATGATGAGCGGAACGCCGTGAGCGTGCGCCGCCTTTGCCCACATTTCAATGTCAAGCACGGTTAGCGCGGGATTTGCGAGAGTTTCGCCGAAAACCGCCTTTGTGTTTTCTTTAAACGCGGCGTTAAGCTCCTGTTCGGAGCAGTCGTGGTCTACCCAGATGCACTCTATACCCATTCTCTTAAGCGTTACGCCGAAGAGGTTTATCGTGCCGCCGTAAATGGACGAGCACGCGATAAAGCTGTCGCCTGCCTCGCAGATGTTGAGTATCGACAACAGCGACGCCGCCTGTCCGCTCGAGGTGCACATAGCCGCGACGCCGCCCTCAAGAGCCGCTATTTTCTTTTCGACAACATCGGTAGTCGGATTTTCAAAGCGCGAATAGATAAGGCTTTTTGTGGGGTCGTCAAATACCGCCGCAACGTCGTCGGTGGAATCATAAACATAAGTCGTGCTCTGAACTATCGGCATAACGCGAGGTTCTCCGTTTTTGGGCGTATAGCCCTCGTGTAAGCACTGTGTTTCGATCTTCATATTTTTTCTCCTTATTTAAATTTGAATTTCAAAATTCATCACTTGACGTCAGCAAAAGCTGACGTCAAGTGAGAACCGCGCGAAATTTTTTCTTCAGAAAAAATTTCGTGCTTTTTGAAAT
>JAFLUG010000108.1 GCA_022508885.1 Oscillospiraceae bacterium
CACCGAAAATGTTCCCTTTGCGTTTCATAATATAAAACGTTTATTAAAACTTTTTGTAAGGCTTTTTGGAAAAATACGCCATTAATAGTATAGGGCAAAATGTTGACGGCGGAGGTGCGTTATGAAGATCAATCTATCACTCAGATATTGGCTGGGTCACAAGAAAAGAGCGGGAATAATTATCATCACGATAGCGGCCTGTATGGCTGCGCTTACCTGCGCGGCGTTTTTGGCGCGAAGCTCGTCGGTTACGCTTTATGAGAATCAGCTTGATCTAGGCGGGTATTATGACGTTATAATACCGGATATCTCCGAGGATAAACTGGCGGAGTTTGAAAGTGACAGCAGATTTTCGGATACGGGAATTCTTTTCAGGGGCGGATCTATCTACTCGTCCGGCGGGAGGGAATTTCTTTTTGGAGCATTATCCGAAGGCGGGGAGAGGCTATATCATCTCTCTACAATTGAAGGTGGTTATCCGGAAAAATCCGGTGAAATTACCGCATACCGCAGCTTCTTTGAAGCCAACGGATATGCCGCTTTTGTAGGAAATAATGTCAGATTCGAGCTTTTCGATTTCGACGGAAATTCACTTGGCACTCGGGAATTTGTGATCTCGGGTGTAATAGATGATACTAATGCCCGCACTTTTTGGATCTTCCCCGAGCACAAGTTTCCGAATGCGTTCTTGCATATTAGCGATATTCCCCAAAACAGCGGAAGGGATTTTCTTGGAAATTACGCAATTGGTACGGATGTCATGGCTATGCAAAGCGAGTTCAGGCAGAATGGAGTAAGCTTCTACATCGGTACGCGCATAATGATGATGGTTTGGATGGCGCAGGCCCCGATCACTGAGATCTCAGAGGAAAGCCTTAGAAACAACATTTCGAATGCGCAGAAGGATTTTTACGCGCTTGCTTTGATCCCGATCTTTTCGGGGATCATTCTGATCGTCGCTTTTACCTCAATTTTAAGCGTAGTCTCGACATCATTGATCGAACGCAGAAAACAATTCTCGATGCTGCGCTCAATCGGAATGAGTAAAATGAGCGTTCTGAAAATGTCGCTTTGCGAAGCCTTTTTTATGGCACTTGTGGGTATAATTTTGGGATTCTTGCTGGGAGTTTTATTTTATATTATTTCAATTGAAGTACAAAATAATCTGCTCGGAATGAATATATATTATGCCTTCAACGTGGATTTTGTTATCGAAGCCATCACCATCAATCCGTATGTTGTTCCCGCTGTCGAGAGCTTTATTTGCGCCCTTTGCGCGGTGTTGATCCCTTATCTTGCGGAGCTTAGAAAATCGCCTGTTGAGGGCTTGAGCGAGAACAAAAAACTGCTTCAGGAAAGGCGATTTTCCAAAGAACGCAAGCTCTTCGTTTTATCGAAAATATCGGGGAACATGGCGCAGAGCGCCGCATCGATCCTTATCATCACTCTGATAATGTGGTCGGGGATTTTCGGCTTTACATATTTCAGCGAGCAAGCTAAAGTCGATTCTAAAAACTATACCGAAATGATCGAACAAAGCGAGCTTTCGGGATTTGACTATTTTGCCGCAAAAGATTTTTACGGTTATAGCATTTCAAACAGCCAATTCAACAGACATGGCTCGGGTATGGAGAAAACGCTTGCCGGCGAAGTCTCTGAACTTAACGAGGTTGACTTTTCTTTGGGAATAATTGAATCGCCGGGCACAAAGGCTGTCTATACCTCGGAGAATATTACCGACGCTATACATTCGGCTCTCGGCTCAGTGAATATTGAAAATTTTGTACAGGATGGACTGGAAGAACTGTACAGCAAATCTCGGGAGATGAAGGGTTACAAACCGGAAGAACTGATATTCAACATACCTACTGTCGGAGTGCCGGAGGAGTTATTCGAAACGCTCTCGGAATACCTGACAAGCGGCTCGGTAAGCTTGGAGGCTTTAAATTCGGGCGAAGAAGTATTGATCCTTAATACAACGGGGAGCTCGCCATACTCTGTCGGGGACATCATCAATATGTCCGATGTTGTGATAGAGGATGAATTACACGAGAATTTTGATTTTTCAAGCGGTAATGTTCCGCAAGGGGAGGAGCCGCATTTCTACTATTATTACACCGACGGCGTCAGTCCATATCCGCGTGCGGGATATTCCTACGGAAGCCGCCGCGACTATCGTGTGAGGGTCGCGGGAATTCTCGATATTACCGACGGTGATCTTCTGAAATTCATCTCCACCAAAGGCGCTGTTAATGCAAACGGACAGAGAGTCGACTGCGGATTCAATATTTTATGCGCCGATTCTGCTTTTGAAAATTGGGGCTTGCCCGACAGAAATTACACGAAATTCGGCGTGAAGCTGAAAAACAACGGCAATGCTTCCGAGTTTGAGAAGAGCTGGTTTAATTTGATCGGCAACTCGGAGGGCGTGGAAAGCACTTCTCTGGCGGAATTGTACCGCGCAATTTCAAACTCGCGTAATAAAAATATGACTATTTTTGCTGCGATGATCATTTCGGTAATTATTTTGGGATTCGTCGGAATAATTAATTCCGCGAGCTTGCAGATCAGACGAGGACTGAGATCCTATTCTATACTTCGGGCTTTGGGATTGACCAAGGCGTCACTTTCGTTGCTGATACTTCGCCAGAGGCTCGCTTTCGCGTTGATCGGCGCTGTTACGGCGTTTATCCCGCTGGGAGTTTTCGAATTTTTCCGACGTTTGGCTCTCGAGAAAAAAGGCACCTTATCTTCTTTGTCTCCTGAGGATGGAAAATTTAATATCCCCTGGCACTGGATCTTCCCATGGAGATTGGAATTGTTCTCGCAGCCGCTTTACTTGATAATCCCGGCGGTGCTGATCCTGGTTGCAGCGGTTATCCTGATCTCTAATATGATCCCGGCGCGGTGGATAGCGAAAAAGAACATCACCGAGGCGCTTAGGAACGACGATTTTTAGGGAGCGTTTAGATTTACATGACCGGCTTGAACGGTGACTCGATCTTTGGTGCGCCGAAGTGATTTAATCTAAAGGCATATCGGGGTTGCAAATGCGGGTGTTTTGTGTTATAATTATATAAAAGGAGCTGATAATATGATCTCAGCGGCACTCGCGACTCTTGAAACGGACGAGCAGCGAAACGAGCTGTCCGAGTTTTACGAGAAGAATAAAAATCGTCTTTACTTTATTGCGTTTTCAAAGCTGCATAACAAGGAAAGCTCGGAGGACGCCGTGCAGGAGACGTTTTTGCGGCTTTCCGAGGAACAGGAGCGGTTTTTTAGCTTGAGCGACAGCGAGCGGGTGATCTTTGCCAGCGTTGTTGCGCGGAATGTTGCGATAGATATGTACAGAAAAACCACCAAAGCAGATACGGTCGAGCTGTTTCAAAATCTTTCGGACGAGAACTGCGAAAATCCCACGGAGGAGGAGCTGTTGTTCAAGTTCACCAAAGAAAAGCTGACGGAATTTATTCGTGGGCTTCCGGCTCTTCAAAGAGACGTTTTGTATTTTAAGGCAGTTCACGGAATGACGATCAGAGAGATCGCGCAAAAGCTGTCTGTGTCGGAAAACGTTGTCAGGCAGCGGCTGTTCTGCGCTCGGAGGGCTATCAGGAATGCGTTTAGGAAAGGGGAGATATAAATGAACGAGCATACATTGGCAGAGGTTTTCGCTGAAGTATACAGAAGCGAGTTTTCCGAATTCGACTGTGCGCGCGGGCATTTATTCTCACGCAGACACCGCAGAGCGATGAAAAATATCCTTTCGCCGAGGGCGTTCTCACTGCCTGCAGAGCAGCGTAATATTCCCATAAAAAAGAGGCTGGTATTGGCGCTGCTGGTGATACTGCTCTCGCTGCTCGGGATAGCGGCGGGCGCGGAGATCATGGAGGGCTTTTCTCTGAGAGAAGACCGCGGTCACAAGGAGCTTTGTGCGGCGATAAATGAGGACGCTCCGATGATGATCAACATGATGTATCATCTGCCGACGGTCCCGAGCGGATTTAAACCGTTTCTCGAGACCGAGGATGTGGCCAGTATTTTTTCTATGTATAACGATGATTCCGCCGATAGAGTGCTTTTCTTTTATCAGGGCGTTAAGAACGATTTTTCTATTTATTTAGACGACCCGCCCGACTATCTTGAAGAAATGACGGTAAACGGGTGGTCGGCGCTTTATCTTTGCTATGGCGCGGATTATGGAGCTATCGTATGGGATAACGAGGATTATATCCTGGAGGTGGGCGGCGATTTCACCAAGAATGAGCTGATAGCGCTTGCGGAAAGCGTTCAGATAAAAAAGATTTAGCTGTAAATTGCATTGGCACAACCTACAAAAAACCGCTCTGTTTTTTGTGGGTTGTGCCGATTTTTTATTTTTGGCATAACAAAACCGAGAAAATACAGATGTATATAATAGCGGGGCAAAACGCCCGAATTGGCAATTTGAGTTCAATATCAATTAAATGAAAAAATATAACATGGATGTGATGAACATGAAACGATTTATGTGCGCAGCGGCATTGGCAGTGTTATTAACAGGATGCAGCAACACCCAAAATAACAATAATAATAATAATAATTCGATTGAAAGCAACCCTATTACTTGGGATCTTGGGAAGGAGCTTGAAATCATAAGTTCTAAGGAATATGTGAATTTGAATTTCGGGAGCTGCCCGGAAGCGCGGCTTCCGAGTCTTACGGAATGCTATAACATTAAGGCATATTATACCGGAAACAGCGAATTGACAAACGCGCAAAAAATCGAGAAATTCGAGGAATACTGCGTTTATTATTTCGGAGAATGCGATCCGGAATACGCGCTGTTCGAGCCTCAAGAATATGGCTCTGTGCCTCATGAGGATCTCGAAATAAACGGAATATCGTATTCGGGGCATCCGAAAATCTCGGATCATAAAGATAAGCTCGAAAGCGGGGAAATGGAATTAAGTTATTTCGTTTACAGAAACATCGAGAAAAATCAATATTTGTGGTGGCTATGTGAGACTTCCCTTGAACCGCATTGGTTTAACAGGGGTCAGACTTTGGGTATTCCGGGCGACGGGACTAATCGCGTTTCCTCCTGGATACCGTCGGATCTGGGCGAGCCGTCGTTCGGATTTTCGGGCAATGAGATCACCGCCGACAAGAGCTTCCGACTTTTGGACGGCGAGCTTTCCGTAAGCGGCGCTGTGAAATTTTTCGAGGGAGAATATTTTCGATCCCTGCCGTTTGAGGTGGACGATGACATTAGTTTTTCGGTGCACGGAGTCGATGTTTACAACGTTTCGGACGATGTCTGCGCGTTCAATATCCTGTTTACTCCCGCCTATAAAAATATTCCTCTGGAATACGGCGGGGAATATATTTCTTACAATAATAACGATAATTATTTCACAATAAACGGTCAGGCGCTTATGATCAAAAAGAACGATATTGACGTTGCGCTGCATTTTAATCCGCCTGTTATCGAAGAGGTCGGAGAGCCTATAAAGGAGCTGGTTTCCTTGGAAAGCGCCGCGGATATCGTCAGCGAGAAGCTCTCACAGGAAGTAATGTTTGATGTGCGGTCGGTCGAGATGATCTACCGAGGGAAAACCGATCTTGAAACGAATACCGCGCTTTTAAATCCCTCTTGGAAGTTCACGCTGTTCAACTCCAACGACGGGCGTTTTTACAACGTTTATATTGACGCGGTGAGCGGAGAGTGCTCGTATTACAGCTATTCGCCTTTATAAAAATCAACATGAACGGCAGGGAGGAAAAATTATGAAACAA
>JAFLUG010000109.1 GCA_022508885.1 Oscillospiraceae bacterium
GAGTAAGCGCTCATTTATTCGCGCCGTAAAGAAAGTTTGCTTTTATGTTTTGGGGAAACCCCTTTCTGAAGAAAGGGGTTTCCCCAAGCCCCTTCCCCAAAGACTTTTTGTACGCCCGCCTGCTTGTGCATATAAATTTCTCTGAAATTCAAAAAAAATCGATAATGTAGTTGAAAAAAATGTCGTCTTATGATATAATTATATTTAAATATGTGAAAGAAGGAGAAAAGCAAATGGCAACAAAATATATATTTGTCACGGGCGGCGTTGTTTCGGGTCTCGGAAAAGGCATCACGGCGGCCTCGCTCGGCAGGCTGCTGAAAATGCGCGGCTATCGCGTGACTATCCAGAAGTTCGACCCGTATCTCAATGTTGACCCCGGCACAATGTCGCCGTATCAGCACGGCGAGGTCTTCGTAACGGACGACGGCGCGGAGACCGACCTCGACTTGGGACACTACGAGCGTTTTATTGATGAAAACCTGTCGGTAAACTCAAACGTTACGACAGGCAAGATATACTGGACTATTTTAAATAAGGAACGCAGGGGCGATTATCTCGGCGGAACGGTTCAGGTTATTCCTCACGTGACAAACGAGATAAAATCCCGCGTATACCGCGCGGCAAACAGCGGCGCCGAGCCTGTCGACGTTGTCATCACAGAGATAGGCGGAACGGTCGGAGATATTGAAAGCACGCCGTTTCTTGAGGCTATACGTCAGGTAAGCTACGAAAAAGGCAGAGAAAACGTGCTGTATATCCACGTTACGCTGCTGCCCTATATAAGCGGTTCAAACGAGCTTAAAACAAAGCCGACGCAGCACTCCGTAAAGGAGCTTCTTTCGCTCGGGATCCAGCCGAACATTCTCGTTTTGAGAAGTGAAATGGAAGTTCCGACGGAAATGAGGGAAAAAATAGCGAATTTCTGCAACGTGAGAACGGACGATGTTATTCAGAACCTCACCGCGCCGTCGCTGTACGAAGTCCCGCTGATGCTTGAAAAAGAGGGCTTGGCGCACTCGGCGTGCAGACTTCTCGGACTTGAGGACAGAACTCCGGACCTTTCGGAATGGGAGCAGATGGTCGAGCGCCAGAAAAACGCATCGAAACCGCTTGTTATAGGGTTGGTCGGAAAGTATGTTTCACTTCCGGACGCTTATATCTCGGTTATGGAGAGTATTCGCCACGCGGGAGCGGCAAACGGCTGTAAGGTCGATATAAAGCTGATAAACTCCGAGGAGATAACCGCCGAAAACGCGTCCGAAATGCTCGGCGGACTTGACGGGATATGCGTTCCGGGCGGCTTTGGCGACAGAGGGATCGAGGGAAAGATCGAAGCGGTTCGTTACGCGCGCGAGAATAAGATCCCTTATCTCGGACTCTGCCTCGGTATGCAGATGGCTGTCATTGAATTTGCACGTCATGTCGGCGGGCTTGAGGGGGCTAATTCCGCGGAATTCGGCGAGTTTGAACATCCCGTGATCGACCTTATGCCCGACCAGAAGGGCGTTGAAATGGGAGGCACGATGCGTCTGGGGCTGTATCCCTGCAAGCTTGAGGAAAGCAGCATTTCCCGCTCGGTTTACGGTGACGGGCTTATTTACGAGCGCCACCGCCACCGCTACGAGTTCAACAACGTTTATCGCGAGGAGCTATCCGAAAAAGGCTTGAAATTCGCGGGACTTTCTCCCGACGGAAAGCTGGTTGAGATAGTCGAGCTTTCAAGAGATATTCACCCGTTTTTCGTGGCGGTCCAGTTCCACCCCGAATTCAAGTCAAGACCAAACCGTCCTCACCCGCTGTTCAACGAGTTTATCAGGGTTGCTTCGGAGCTTAATGGTGATTGACAAGCCTTTTATCGGAGGTCATCATGACAGAGAAGAAAGGTCCGTTTGTTTCGCAAGTAACGCTTATTGCTACGGTGATTTTCGGTGCGGTGTTGACCGGCGGTTTTTTTGAATTATTGGGCGTTGTTACATGGATAGTCTGGGCAGTCTGTATCGGCGTTCTTTTCCTGTTCGAGTGCCTGTTCGGACTGATAGAAAAACCGTTTTCCGCGAACATCGGCGCGGTTATTGCCACGGCGATAATGGTAGTTTTTTTCGCGATAACGTATATACAAAATGCTCCACGCGGTTCTTCTCTCTTCCCCTGGTCGGACGGTTCGGGACAGACTCTTGCCTGCTTCGCGTTTCTGCCTCCGACGATCGTTTCATTCACCGCAAATACCGGCAACATCATTTATAAGCTTGTATACGGTAAATGAATGATAAAACAGACAGCGGTTTGTTTAAAAAATCTTACAGCGGACTTGTATAACAAGTCCGCTGTGCGGTAATATTAAGGAATTACTAATGAATAAAAACGAAATTATCAAACTTAGCATTACAGCGCTGACAAACGAGGGCTTCGGCTTTGGAAAACACGACGGAATGGCGGTTTTCGTGCCGTTTACAGCAGTCGGCGACGAGATAGAAGCCAAGGTTGTAAAAGTAAACAAAAGCTATGCTTACACAAAAGTCGAGAAAATTTTATCGCCATCGCCCGACCGGGTTGTAAATCTCTGCCCCGCTTTCGGAAAATGCGGCGGCTGCGCTTTTCGTCATATTGCCTACGATGCTGAGCTTAAGGCAAAAGAGACTTTTGTAGAAGAGGCTTTTGTAAAGATAGGCGGACTAAAGCCAGACTTTCTGCCAATCGTGCCGAGCGACGATACGGAGCGTTACCGCAACAAGCTCGAAATGCCCGTGGGAACCGACGAAAACGGCGATTTGTTCTGCGGTTTTTTCGCCTCGCGAAGTCACAGGATAATTCCCGTGGGGGACTGTCTGCTTCAACCCGAGATATTCTCGGAGATCACGCGGTTTATTACCGAAAAAGCCCGCGTGCTGAGAATTTCAGCCTACTGCGAAGAGCGGCATCAGGGCGTTATTCGGCATATTTACCTCAGAAAAGCCGTTAATGCAAAAAACGGCGGGATATGCTGCGTAATTGTCGCGAGGAAAAAAGTCCCCGAGTTTACAAAGCTCGCGAGGATGATCTCCGAAAAATTCCCCGAAATAACCGGAGTTGTGCTTAACATAAATCCCGAAAAAACCAACGTGATTCTCGGAGAAAAGGAAGTTGTGCTATACGGAAAAGCCGAGATATCCGACGAGATGTGCGGTATTCCCGTGGAGATATCGCCGAAATCATTCTATCAAGTGAACACGAAAGCCGCGGAAAAGATTTACCGCAAGGCGGCGGAATTTGCCGAGCCGAAAGGAAAGGTGATTTTAGACCTTTACTGCGGAACAGGAACTATCGGTCTTTCTATGGCGAAAGACGCCGCAAAGTTAATCGGTGCGGAGATAATCCCCGAGGCTGTTGAAAACGCAAAGGGAAACGCAAATAAGCTCGGTATCTCCAACGCCGAGTTTATCTGCGCTGACGCGGGAAAGGCGATACTTTCGGAGCTGAAGATCTCGCCCGACGTTATCCTGCTTGACCCGCCGCGAAAGGGCTGTTCGGAGGAAACGCTGTCGGCGTGCGCAAAGATGAAACCCGAACGAATAGTCATGATATCGTGCAACCCCGCGACTGCCGCACGCGACTGCAAGCGCCTCTCGGAGCTTGGTTATAAACTGAACGCCGTGCAGGCGTTTGACCTGTTTCCGAGGACGAAACATGTGGAGTGTATAATGTGTATACAAAGAATGAAATAAACAGTTTAATTTCAGTTGAAGACTGACAGGCCTTCCCGGAATAATTTTCGGAAGGGTATTGCTTTATCCGTCATTTTGTGGTATACTGATATAAAGATTTAAAATGGAGGTATTCGTAATGTCAGTGAATAAACCGGCTCCCGGTATGGGAGGAGACCGTTACGTTCCTTACGAGGAACGCGCCGGCAAAGAATCCGCAGTGTTTTTTACGCGCGATCTGTCCGCGGACGGTTTGGAAAAAATCTATGGGCGCATCAAAGAGGTTCTTTCCGGCAGGATAGCAGTAAAGCTCCATACCGGCGAAAAAAACGGGCCCAATATCATCCCGCGCGAATGGGTAAAGCAGCTTTTTGAAAAGGAGCTGTCAGAGGCAACTATCGTAGAAACAAACGCCTATTACGAGGGCGACAGAAATACCACCGAAAAACACCGCGAGACCCTTAAGGTAAACGGCTGGACGTTTGCGCCGGTTGACATTATGGATGAAAACGGCACAGCGATGCTGCCGGTAAGCAACGGAAAATGGTTTACGGAAATGTCGGTGGGAAAGAGCCTGCCCGAGTACGATTCTTTCCTTGCTCTCACGCATTTCAAGGGACACGCGATGGCGGGCTTCGGCGGTTCGAACAAGAACATAGGTATAGGCTGTGCGGACGGCAAGATCGGAAAGGCTATGATACACACCACTCCCGACCAGGACGACCAGTGGGATATTGTCAATGAGGAGCTTATGGAGCGTATGACCGAATCCACAAAGTCCGTAGTCGACCGTTTCGCGAATAAGATCGCGTTTATCAATGTTATGCGGAATATGTCGGTTTCCTGCGACTGCGAGGGTGTAAACGCCGCTCCTGTGGTCACTCCTAACGTCGGCATCTGCGCTTCTCTGGACATTCTCGCTTTAGACCAGGCCTGTGTTGATATCGTTTACGCCATGACAAAGGCAGAAAATCACGCTCTTGTGGAGCGCATAGAAACACGTCACGGACTTCGTCAGCTCTCCTATATGAAGGAGCTCGGCATGGGCAGCGACCGCTACACGCTGATAGATATCGACAACGAAGATAAAACCGTAAGGCCTGCTGATGTTGTAGTGGGTCTGTTACCGTTCAAAAACTGGTAAGTGTATTTGACTGTTGTCATCGGTTATTGAGAGGTGAATTATGCGTAAAAAAATATTATGCGCCGTATTGTGTATAGCGTTATTAGGCACGGGCTGCGGCAGAACAGAGAATAACAAAGGCACGGACAGCATTGAAAGCAGTTCAAGCTCCTCGTTGAGCAGTTCAAGCTCTTCGCCAAGCAGTTCTGACTCTTCGTCAAGCAGCTCTGACTCTTCGTCGAGCAGTCCTGACTCTTCGTCAAGCAGTTCTGACTCTTCGTCAAGCAGTCCTGACTCTTCGTCAAGCAGCTCTGACTCTTCGTCAAGCATTCCTGACTCTTCGTCAAGCAGTCCTGACTCTTCGTCGAGCATTCCTGAATCTTCGTCGAGCAGCTCAAGCTCTTCGTCCTCAAGCAAGCCGAGCCCCTCATCGAGCAGTTCGAGCGCGCCCGTTCAGGCAGAGCCCGAGATAATCGGTGCGTACAACCAACGCGCACAAACTTCCGGCGAGCAAGCGTATTGTGACGAGGTCTTCAGACTTATAAACGATATACGGGCAGATTATGGACTTCCCGCGTTTAAGAAGCTTGACAAACTGTCGGGGCTTGCCGTTGCGCGTGCGTGGGAAAATACTGTTTCTTACGGTCATACGCGTCCCAACGGAACAAGCTGCTTTACGATATTGAAAGAAAACGGCCTCAACTACCGCAATACCGCGGAAAACGTCGCGGCGGGGCAAAGAACTCCGAGCGCGGTCGTGGACGCGTGGATGAACAGCGAGGGTCACCGCAATAATATCCTGAATCCCGACCTTGAATATCTCGGCGTGGGATA
>JAFLUG010000011.1 GCA_022508885.1 Oscillospiraceae bacterium
TCGTTCATTTTCAGGAACTTCCGTTCAAGCTCTCTGTGAATATATTTCATTTTCTCACCTCATTTAATTTATGAAAATCTAAACTGAATTTTATTTTATCTTAATTATATCATATCTATGCAGTTGTGTCAATAGCTTTGATATAAAATGCTGAAATACTTTTCATTGCGACAATTTTCCATTAAAATATGCTAATATTTAATGGAAAGACGGCGCATTAAGGAAATTGGTCGGCGCCGGAGAATTAAGAAGAGAGGGCTCGGGAAAAGGGATATATTATGTTCGTTTGAAATAATTCTCTCAATAAAAAGAATATCCCCTGAAAATGCAGGATTTTCGGGGGATTTTGTCTTGTTTGATGAACGATCGTTTTCTAAACTCCGTTTTTATTTTTTACTGCCGAATGCAATTTACTGCAAATGTGTTGTACGCTTTAAATATATTGTTTCTTTAATAACACAAAAACAACATTAAACTAATATTAAAACTATACAGGAGGAAACGATTATGTTTAACGAATACAGCGATATAATAACCGTTGACGAGCTTTGCGAAATGCTGAGAATAGGCAGAAACAAAGCGTATGAACTGCTGAGAAGCGGTGAGATTCACGCGTTTCGCTGCGGGAGAAATTGGATAATCTCTAAAGACGCGGTGGAGAAGTTTGTGAAAAATTCCACAATCAAATGATTTCGACATTTGCCGTCAATAACCTATTATCATGATAAAAAGCTATTGAAAATGTTTATGGTCCGTGTTATAATAAATAATGGGGGTGTGAACAATGCCGGATATTTTGCACTTGGAAAAATATAAAGAGAATAATCGTATAGAGGCGAAGAAATCAAAAGGCGGACTTCCCAAAAGCGTTTGGGAGACTTACTCGTCATTTGCTAACACACAAGGCGGAGTTATTCTTCTCGGAGTAGAAGAACTCCCTGACAAGAGCCTGTCGGCTGTCGGAATTGACAATGCTGATGAAATAATCAAGAACTTCTGGGATATTGTAAATAACGCCAATAAAGTAAGCGTAAATATTCTCTCGGATAAAAATGTAAAAACCGAGACAGTTGACGGGAAGGCAGTTATTGTGATAACTGTTCCTCGGGCTGTACGCAGTGACCGCCCCGTTTATATCAATGGCAACCCCATGAACGGAACTTATCGCCGAAACGGTGAGGGAGATTATAAGTGTTCATCGGAGGAAGTTCGCGCAATGCTTCGTGACGCCTCAGTACAATCACAGGATATGCTCGTACTTGAGAACATGGGGCTTGATGTTTTTGATTTTGACAGCGTTCACCGTTACCGTCAGCGTATGGTCAGTCATCGCCCCGGTCATGTTTGGGAGGAGCTTGACGATAAGGATTTTCTCTATAAGCTCGGCGCGTTGGGGCGCGGTTCAAACGGGGAACTCCGTCCTACCGCCGCGGGTCTTCTGATGTTCGGGTTCGATTATGAAATAGTCAAAGAATACCCTAATTATTTTCTTGACTATCAAGAGAAGTTTGATGAATCAAAAAGATGGACAGACAGGATTGCTTCGGGAACAGGAGAGTGGAATGGAAATATTTACGATTTCTATTTCAAAGTGTACAACAAGTTGACACAGAATATTAAAATCCCGTTTGAACTGGATAAAGGCAGCAGAGTTGAGGATACCGATATTCATAAGGCATTGCGTGAGGCTATTGCAAACTGCCTTATAAACGCTGATTATTACGGCAGACAGGGCATAGTAATTGTACAAAGCAGCTTGGAGATTAACATTTCAAATCCGGGAGGATTTCGTGTTGAACTTGAAGCGGCAAAGGCAGGCGGAGTTTCAGATCCCCGAAACGCTACTCTTATGAAATTCTTTAATCTTATCGGCATAAGCGAGCGTGCGGGAAGCGGAATACAGAACATCTACTCCGTGTGGAAAAAACAAGGCTTTGACGAGCCGCTGCTTTGCGAGGAAACCGAGCCCGAACGAACGATAATGAAGCTGTTCACCGAAAAGGTCGGCGATAAAAAATCGGCGATAAAAATCGGCGATAAAAAATCGGCGATAAACGAGGAAAAGAAACAGCAGATAATTGATTATCTCATGAAAAACGGCAAAGCAAAAACATCTGAGATAGCTGATTTACTGGGCTTACAGTCCTCACGCACAAGAGATTATCTGAATGCTCTTGTAGATGAAGGTAAAATTATCGCCGACGGTGAAAACAAAAACAGAGTTTATAGGTTAAAATGATTTGATTTAAAACGTATTAAATAAATTAAGGGACGCTCTTTTTCCGGAGCGCCCCTCGTTTTTATTTTTCAGTATCAAATATTTTACATATAAAAATCATAGGAAATGCTGTCGATTATTGAAAAACTCAACGATTTATAAAAGTTTTTACGGATTTTCGGCAAAAACTATTGATTTTCTGAAACTTTTTTGGTATACTATGTTTGGGTGATTATAATATGATATTAAGACCGAATTATATTAACGCGTTAAAAACATACAGAGATATTCCGCTTGTAAAAATACTTGCGGGTGTGCGC
Source organism: Oscillospiraceae bacterium (assembly GCA_022508885.1). Classification (GTDB taxonomy): domain Bacteria; phylum Bacillota; class Clostridia; order Oscillospirales; family Ruminococcaceae; genus CAG-115. The sequence goes on from JAFLUG010000011.1 coordinate 2,539, forward strand.
CGCTGCGGGAAATCCACGATTTTGGAAATGCTTAAGAACGATCTCTTGGAAAGCGATGTAGCTGAAGAACACATAATCAGTATGCGTTATACCTCTCAAGAGCTTGAAGATGACATTACCGACAGCAAATCTATGTATAACGCAATAAAAGCACTTATGACGGATTCCGAAAAATACTATATCCTGCTTGACGAGGTGCAGGAGGTGTCGGGTTGGGAAAAAGCAGTCAACAGCTTACTTGAGAACGCAAACACCGACATATATATAACAGGCTCGAACTCAAAGCTAATGTCAAGCGAAATTTCCACATATCTGAGCGGAAGGTATATTTTGATACCCGTTTTCACACTTTCTTTCAAAGAATATCTGGATTTTAAAAAGGCAAGTTCAGATTCTGCAAAAGAATTGCTGAATGATTATATCAAAACAGGCGGATTTCCTATTGTTGCGCTCGGCAGCTTTGACGACCGTTCTGCATATCAGATAGTGGAGGGCATTTACAACTCCGTTATCACAAACGATATTACAAGGCGGCACAACATCACAAATTTCGATTTGTTCAACCGTGTAGTAAGATATATTGTAGAAAATGTGGGAAAGACTTTTTCGGCAAATACTATTGTGAATTTCTTAAAGAGCGAAGGGCGTTCTCTTTCGGTAGAGGCGGTATATAATTATCTTGAGTGGCTGGAGAAAGCATTTATAATTTACCGCTGCCGCCGTTATGACCTTCAGGGAAAGTCAGTGCTGAAAACACAGGAGAAGTTCTTCCTTGCCGATCCGTCGCTGAAATACTGTATAATGGGCTTTGACCCGAAATCTGTCTCGGCGATGCTCGAAAATATCGTATATTTCGAGCTGCTGCGGCGCGGTTATGAGGTGTATATCGGAAAAAACGCAGCGAAAGAGATCGATTTTGTTGCAGTTCGCAGAGACGAGCGCATTTATGTGCAGGTATGCCGAAATCTTCCCGAAAACTCAGATAGGGAGCTTGCAAATTTGCTTGAAATAAAGGACCACTACCCCAAATTTGTAGTAACGCTTGATGAGCTTGCTTCGGGAAATGTAAACGGCGTGAAAATCGTTCATTTAGCAGATTTCCTTTTGGTAGAATTCTGATGCTGAACCTGTAAAAATATCTAAAAATATTTTTGCCAACTTTTCATTTTACAGTATAAAAACTTTCTGAAATCAGTGACTTTTTATATTACACTTAGAAAATTCGTAAGTATATTGAATTTAAACAATGATTAACTAAAAAGCGAGGGACGCTCTCACAAAAGAGTGCCCCTGTTTTTTATTGGTTATACTGAAAACTTTAAAAGAAATTGAACAAATTTTTCAGTATCAGTGAAATATTGCAATAGGATAATTAAGGGTAGTTCTTAAAAAACTGACCTTCTAATCTATACAAGGTGATTGTCTTCAAAGAATTTTAAATAAATTTCTACAAATTCCAGAAGTCTTACCATACCTCTTGCTGGATTTAATGTGCGAAAAGCATACACCGTCAAATCGTTTAGTTTCAAATATACATCATAAAACTTTTTATATATACCAAGCATCTGGTGGTGTCTAAAATGAGCAAGGCTAAATGTAAGCATTAAGTATTCTCGTTCTTCCAGTCTCAATTTGTCCATTCCATCTCTACTTCTTTCCATAAGTTCTTTTGCTATGAGTCTTTTTTTGTTAAATCGAAATTTAGGATCTAATTCATAAGGAACAAAATAAAAAACCTTATTTACATAAGTTAAGTCTCCATTTTTCCCTGCATCAAATCCTTTATCATAATGATAAAGGGATGCAACCTCTCTCGCAATATCAACATTAGTGGTATTATTGCTCAGTGAAGGATTATTACTTTCTGTGAAATATTTCAACCGGGATTTCGGGTCATTTGCAAATGACTCATAATTTGAATTATATTCTGCTTTTTCATCATTCTTCAAATCATCTAAAGATTTAACCATTTTTCGTTTTAAGTCATTATTTACAAGTCCATTTAAGTAATAAGCGAAATTTAAAGAAATATCTTGTGTTATTTTTTCTTCATTAAAAATTTCATTTTTATAAAAATCAATAAATTCTTTTCTATCTTTGTCAATTATCTCAGTATAATTCTTTTTAATTTTAGTATCAATATATTTTTTCAACATATTTAAGTAGTTTTCCGGAACACTATCCAATTCTGGATTATATAAAATAAATTGTAACATGGTTTCATATATAACATGATTTACTGCCTCAGATATGGCATATAAGAATTGATGGTCAAAATTTTTGCACGGTTGTCTGTCTCCTAACGGGCACTGTGTTAAATTTGCAATTCGGTAATAATCTAAATCGTTCCAAAAGTTGTTAAATAATGATTTTAGCTCACAAATATCCAATACTGATTTAACATAATCCGAGCCATTTTTTTCTTCTATTTCATAGTGTTTAATACTATTCTTAAATTTATAAAGTCCATCATGTAGTGGATTACATAGTACATTTATAATATCATTAGAAAATTTTTCTAAAGCGCAAGTGTTTACACTTTGAATATCCACTATAAAAGTTTGAACACTTCCATTACCACACAACTTATAATATTCTTCTTTCTTAAGATGACTCATGGTTTTTTTATATCCGGTAATTGTTGACTCTTCGCCATCTTTTGTCAAAACTCCACGCTTGATTAAATTATTCGCAACAAACTTTGCTACCATTTTGGTAGACATTATTTCAAATGGAATAAAACTAAATATTTCGATATCACGCATTCCCTCTACAAAACTTTTAATTGTGTTTCTTATTTTAGTATAAATATCAGCGTCACTCATTTCTTCAGTGTCTTTTGGATATAGTTGTTTTTTTACAATTTCATACCCATAATTAACTACCTCATTTATATCTTTATTAAAGTCCATAATTAAACTTCTCCTTTGCTTTTCCTTTTTAAAATATTATACCATAATCCACCAAGAAGGGAAAGACGCTTTTTTCAAAATGTTGCATTTTTTGAAAAAATTCTTAAAAAACATCCAAAAACGATAAAATACGCATAAAAATTAAGAAATTTTTTCGGGATCTGCAACAAATTAAAAATTTCTTCAACATAAAAATAATCCTACATCCGATCCACCGTGGGCGGTCAAACCCGATATGCGGGCTCTTTTCCGTTCCGACTCGGCTCTTAGGATTCCAAAATATATCCATTTATTTTGTGTAAGTTTTAATTAAGAGATGTATGTCACGGATGATGCCGCAAGCATCTGAACGGCTGAGCGAAGTTTGTGGCATATGGCGGTGCCTGTTCTCTTATGTGCAAAACAAGAACAGGTGTCCGTCCCCTATCTGCTGCTTTAGGCGACAGGCAGACTATTCCTCCCCTAACCCTTTTATCTGAGGGTTAGGGGTTATTTTATTGCTTAATTAACATTAAGTAATAATAAACAATGGAGGATAATGCTATGAAGCTAAAATTAAGCGTGGATAATCACTCTTTGAAAAACACGCCTAAATCAGATATACATTTAGAAATTATAGCAAAAGCTATTGCTAAATATCCCCGTGAGCTTACCCTTGAAGAAATAGTCCGGGTAATTGACGACGGTTATACAATTAGCTCGCCGATATACAGGGACGGAAGAAAGAAGAAAGACAATATTATCGAAATGCAGTTGTTTATACTTGACTTTGACGGAAAGGACGGGTGTGAATTAAAATATACAGACGCGCTTAAACGAGCCGATGGCTACAATTTACCTGTGGTTACTTCATACGAAACAAAATCATCTGTGGATTTCAGCCGCTATCGGCTTATCTTTCTGTATAACGAGCCTGTCAAAGATATACGAATGATGGAAATAATAAACAGTATGTTGCTTAAGGTTTTTCCCGAAGCCGATCAAACTACAAAAGATATTTCAAAGATGTTTTTCCCGGGAAGAAACGTGCGGCTTCATTGCGGTAAACCGTTTTACCTTGACTCTCTTATCGTTGCCGCAAGACATCACATTTTAAATGTGACTTCCGCTTCAAAGAACAAATGGGCATGTTTTTTGAACTCACTAAAAGAAAGACACGGTCTGGTTATTAAGGGAACCGATATTTTTACCTCTGACGAAATTAACCCCCAAAAAATTTGTACTTTTAGGGCAAGTTCCATACATTATTATATGGAAGGTGCCACGAAAGTACAAAAAAATGGGGGGATAAAATATATTTTCTTTGGAGAAACACCGTGCAATGATATTAAAAATACGGAAACAAAAAAATTAAGGATAAAAAATCTGGACATCATTAACGAAGAGTGTATGTTGATGAGCGGCTTTGAAAACGGTAATCGTCTTAAGCACCATGAATGGTTTGGACTGGCGACAAACTTTATCAATATAAAAGGCGGACAAAAGAAGTTTATTGATACAATCAACAAGTACAGTGACCTGTACGGGAACACAGACTTTAAAACAGCACAGGTAAAATACGCTGCGCGAATGAACTATAAGCCTCAGAGCTGTGACAGTTATTGCCCGTATGCCGATGAATGCGTTCATTCGGTAAATTTAGTTTCTACGCTTAAGACAAAGCGCCATACGATGAAAAGAATACCCGGGTATATGGAGCGGTTTACCGAAATTGAAGCCGCAAGAAAGCAGTGCGTGGCTTTCTTTCATAACGCCGTTTCAAACGGAAATAGGTTTAACATACTGAAATCGCCGACAGGCAGCGGAAAATCAACCGCACACCTGGAATTTCTAAAAACTCTCGATCACCGAACCGTCAACGCTTATCCTAATGCAAGACTTATGCTTGAGAAATACAACGAGGCAGTTTCTATGGGGATAAACGCCGTACATACACCTATTATAGAAGAGCTTTATTCCAATCTTGCGGACGAGCAGAAGGAAACAATAAAGTCCCTGTATGAAATAGGTGCGGGAGAATTGCCGATAAGGCTGCTTAAGAAATGGAGTCACAACAACCCGTTCATTCAGAAATATTTGTATGAGTTGGATAACATTCCCGAAGATGCACATATCTTTACAACGCACTCGCGCTTGTTCAGACTATCCGCAAGCATTACCGAAAATTCGTATATTTTTATTGACGAGGACATTATTCCGTCAATGATAAGCTGTTCTGCGGTTTCGGTCGATGAATTTCATAAGCTGTACAATATAGCCTCAAGTACTGTTTTAAAATATAAGCTTGAAAGGATAAAGAAAAATATATCTGCGGAATCTCATTATTTCAATTTGGCAAAAGTAAATATCAATGCTGATTTTAAAGAGAAGATGACGGAGTTATTCAATAAAAATGGCATCGTCTTTTCGCAAAATATCTGGGGACTCGTGGAAAGCGAGAACTTTTACTACTGTGAAGCCGACCAAAGTATTCATTTTTCGGTAGTAAACCGTCTGAAAAATGCCGAAAAGGTAATTGTGATGTCCGCAACAGCAAATGAACAGATTTGCAGAACCGTATTCGGCAATTCTCTGTATTTCTGCGATACGGGAGAAATTAAATACAAGGGAAAGGTCATTATGCACTGCGACAAAAGTTTCAGCAGAACATACCTCAAAACTAACAATGCCGAAAAGCTGCTCGGGGAAATTGTTGATAAGCACGGCGACTGCGCTTATATAACCTTTAAGGAATACTGCAAATATATTGACAACAATTATCAGAAAACGCACTACGGACAAGCAATCGGTACAAACGATTTTTCTGGTAATGACCTCGTAATCATCGGACTTAATCATCGTCCGTTTTATGTATACGAGCTGTTTGCACGGGAATTGGGGATAGACTGCTCTGATTCTCTCTCAACACGCAAAACATCTTTCTGCGGATTTGAATACTACATGATGACCTACGAAAACGCGGATCTCTGCAACATTCAGCAATATATGATAAGCTCGGATTTAGAGCAAGCTATCGGACGAGCAAGGCTTATCTATCATGACTGCACGGTTCATCTCTATGGGAATTTCCCTGCTCGGCAGGGGAGGTTTGAGAGGGAGAATGAGTGAAAACATATGATTTTTTCTTGTCAAGAGCAATTTTTAGAAAATAATACACAAAAAAACTCGCAGTAAATTGTGCAAGTTTTTTCTTGGCGACATCGTTCACCACTTAGAATTTTTGTTTCATTTTGTTAGAATATAATCAAGCTCAACATCAGCGCTGGTAAAAGCTAATTCCAACCGCCAAATGCTTGTCCAGCTAACAACCATTGACGGAAAATTTTAATGGAGGTTATATATGTCTAATAATTTTGGTTTGTATTATCCAATGGCGTCACCATCATCACCACAGCCGAGATATGGGCAACCACCTCGTCCGCCTTTTACGGTAAATAGCAGCGATTCGTATGAAGATGAGTACCATGATACATTAGAAACAACAATCTTATTTCCGGATGACAACAAAGAGCACATGATACTGGGAGTCGATGTAAGCACTATTAGTGAACATCATAAACAAGTCACAGATTGCAACGGGTCGGAGTTTGGTAATAAAGGCAAGAGAGCAAGATCTTTAAAGTATAAGATCTTGTCTGACGGTTGTATCAGCCTTATACAAGTTTGGAGATCCTTTGACGAGAAGGGCGTTGAATACCAGCCTATGTGCGAGGTTGATATTATCTACCGCGAACCTATAAAGAAGCTTTGGCTGAATGTTAATGACATTTACCACAAGGACACTGCTCTACGCAAAGTATTGGAAGACAACGGCATCAGTTTCCGTAAGGACGGTTTTAGATTATGGTGCGAAAAGTTCAGCGAAGAGGTACATAAAGCCACGCCTCAGATATGCTATCTTGACTTTTATAAGGATAGCGAAGGTAGGTGGCATCATTCCAAAGATAAGGAAATCGCACAAAAAGCCGCCGATTCACTGGGGATTTTAGAACGGCTCGGAATTGACTTTACGGAAATTTCCGACGACTCCTTTCTTAGACTTACGCTATTATTATACGGTATATGCGGAAGCCTTGCCGTTGTGATTCGCAGTATGGGGATTACTCCTATCGCAAAGCCGACGATAGTTTATCCGGAAGGCAGTGTGGCACTTAACGACCTAAAGGCACTCTATTGTTCGGACAGCAACTATCCTCTTATACCGGACAAGTCGTTTGAAATCAAGATCCTTACCCTTCGTAATGAGGTAGTATTGGTACAGCTATCGAACAGCGAATATATGAGCAACAAGTGTCTTGAAGCCTTGTCTAACCACGATTTGGATTTAACTGCTCTCCCTATCCTACTCTCCGAAAACGAAAAGTATTTCAGCGGCAGAAATGATATACTGCTGTTGAACTACGATATTACGGCTATGGGCTGTATAAGCGACATACAGTGCTGGGCGGTACGCGCTCTGCTGAATGATTCGAGCCTTGATAAAAGGATCAAGAATAGCTTTGATAGATACTTTATAATGCTCGAACAGGATACGGAAACGGTTTCAGTAAGAAACCTCGTCGCTTTGCTTATGGCTATGGCAGAAGTATACTTGCCGCGTATGGGTGTTATCGAAGAAAAGTTAGTATCTGTTATGCAGAAATACTATAGGTATCTTACCGAAAGCGTAGGCTCGTCGTCGGTAATAAAAGAGCGCCTTAAAGAATTCCTGCTCTCAAGGCGAGATATTCCTATCAAACCTTACCGCAGCGACTCTGCTCCTCGAGAAAATGTTATTTACTCTAAGGACGATATGCTTTTATTTCCACGAAGCGCTTTTATACATACCGCTAAAAGATGCGGGACAAACGGAACATCTTTAGCAGAGCTTTTATCCAACAACGATATTCTTATGAGAAACACGGGAGGCAATACACTGAATATGCGCCATGGCGGCAATACTTACCGTATGTATGCCGTAAAATGCTCAGAGCTGTTCGATATCGGCGAGCTTCGACCGATGTGTGTAAACGAGTTTGAGCCGAAACCTCTGTATAAGCTGCCCATAGGAGAAGTAAACGGATATGAAATCTTTTTCGATATCTACTCATGTAACAGCAAAAATAACAATTCGTTTGCACTGATTACGGGAGTTACCGGCTCAGGAAAGTCCACTCTTTGTGAGACTATCGCAGTAAAAGCGGCAGAAGAAGGGTTGGCTGTGGTATGCTTGGGCGTTGAAGATCCATTTCCGTATTCGGATTACAACTTTTTTGAGCCTGCGGAAGATGAAGAAGTTTCTTTAAAGCGCTTTTCCGAGGAGCTGTATGCCATGCTAAGCGATGAGGAAAAAGAGCTTGCGGATACAGCTTTGGAGCTGATAAGAGAGCTGGACCTCAAAAGCTATGAGGATATCCTTAACAACTTTACCGCGCTTATATACGGAGAGGAATGTAAGGACAGCCTATTAGCTAAGGCAAGTGATGTGTTCGAACGGATTTCGGGCTTTTCGTGGAAAAAGGCAGTTATTGACGGAGAAATATCCCGTGTAGTTGTGCATACTCGTGAAGAAGCCGACCGATTGCTATTAGATTTCTTTAATTATAAGGCAAAGCAAGCGGAGGTTCGTTACACGATTTTGTTGCTTGACGAGGTACAGGAGTTCTCTTGGGATGGCAAATCGCCGCTTGTGTCGAAAATTCTCCGTCAGGGAAGAAAGTACGGGATCGTCGGAATACTTTCAACTCAGTATCTTACCGCAGATAACGGAAAGAATATAGCTTCCGCTTTAAAGCAAATCGAAACGCATTTTGTTTTCCGCCCGTCCGATGCTCTTGCCTCGGCAAAGCAACTGGGGTACACATCCGACAAGGATTTCAGAATACGAAATGTTCTGGAAATGCTTGATGCAGGAAAAGTTATGGCGAAGGGTCATATATCCACGGAAATATGCGCTTTAAACTATCCTGTAAGGTTTACTGTTAATAAGGAAGAGACATAAAAGCTGCTAATGTCTTAAGTTTCAATGATATATTATAACAGTGAAACAACAACTTAAGTTAAGGAGGAGAATATATGAATGAAGAACAGGTAATTATCCCCGAAAGGGAGGCTTCCGTGGAAGCGGCGGTGAGGGAGACGATGTTCATTCCGTCGCTTCAAGAGATTCCGCTGATGAACACGATAACCGACACCGCTAAGCTCTGCCGTAGGTTCAATATCGGACTTACCGATTGGCAGATACGAAAGCTCTGCGAAAACGGCGTTATCCCTTTTATCAAGTTCGGCTCTAAGCGCATGATAAACTGGAATATCCTTATGCGCTATGTCAACTCAGGCGGAGAGTTCAACGAACCTCCTAAGGTCGAGCAGGAACCCGGGATTATCGCACGAATTCCCGAAAAACTGAGAGCGTGAGGTGAAGTCTATGGCGTATATCGAAAAAAGAAACGGCAGCTATCGGATCCGCGTTTCCGACGGCTATGACAATGTAACATGCAAACGCCGCTTCAAAGAGTTTACCTGGACACCGCCCAAGGGAATGTCCGAGCGTCAAATCAAAGAGGAATTGAATCGTCAAGCCGTACTGTTTGAGGAAAAATGCCGCCGCGGAGCTATTCTCGACGACAAAATAACACTCAAGCAGTTTGCCAAGCGGTGGCGCTCGGACTATGCCGAGGTAAGTCTCAAGAAAACCACCCTCGCGCATTACGACTATCTTTTGGAGCGGATTCTTGACGCTCTGGGACACATCAAGCTCTGTGGTATCACTCCCGCGCATATCAACGCGTTTTATGCTAATCTGCGGGAATGCGGTATGCGGATAAACAACAAATGCCGCTGTAAGACTAATCTGCGAGAGCTGCTTGACGAAGCTAAGGTAGTACGAAAAAAGCTTTCCGAATATTCGGGAGTTTCGCTTACGACCATCGAGGCTGCCGAAAAGGGCGAGGTTATCAGCAAGGATACGGCGGAGCGGCTTGCCGAAACGCTGAATATCGGTTACGGTGAGCTGTTTACCTCCGTTTATTCTGACAAGCCCCTATCGTCCAAAACGCTTCTGCATTATCATCGGCTGCTCAACTCGATTTTTGAAAAGGCGGTGAAATGGAATGTGCTTGCGGACAATCCCTGTAAGCATGTTGAAGCGCCGAAGCTCACCAAACACGAAGCGAAATTTCTTGACGAGGAGCAGACAAGGAGGCTGCTTACCGAGCTTGAAACCGCGCCGTATCAGTACCGCGTGATGGTGAATATGCTGTTGTTTACGGGAGCGCGGCGCGGTGAGATTTGCGGGCTGAGGTGGAGCGATGTTGACTTTGAAAGAAAGACCATACATATCCAGAACAACTCGCTCTATCTCCCCGACTATGGGATGTACGAAGATACTCCTAAAACCCAAAGCTCTATTCGGACGGTAAATATTCCGCAGGAGGTTGTGGATTTGCTTGTAGAGCATCGCAAGCACCAGGAGTTTGACAGACGGCGTTTTGGCGATAAGTGGACGGAAAACGGAATGGTGTTCACACAGGTGAATGGCAAGCCAATTCACCCAAGCACCATTTCCGCATGGCTGAGAAAATTCTGCAAGCAGCGCGGGCTACCTCATATCAACCCCCATATGCTCCGTCACACCTCGGCTACCCTGCTGCTTATGCAAGGACTGCCGCTCAAAGCGGTTTCGGGCAGATTGGGACACGCTCAGACCTCAACCACAAGCGACATCTACGGGCACTGTCTGCAATCGGTCGATGAAATAGCCGCTAATGCTCTCGGGGAAATCCTAAAGAAAAAGGACGAGGAAAACAAGTAACTTTGTTTTCCGAAATTTAAAAGCAGCGAACCTTTCCGTTTGCGGAGTTGGTTCGCTGCTTATTTTTTTGAATTCTATCCATAATTGGGTTACGATTTACCGCCATACGATATCTCAATATATTTACTCGCCCACAGCTCATCACGCGGGCCGTATTCGGACATCGGGCAATCGTTATAAAGGTCCTCCGCTATTTCGAGAATTACATCTTTCAGCTCCAGCCTGTCGAGAAATTTCTGCGGAATAGCGTCAATACCGAGTGCCGCTCCAAGGATATTTCCCGCAACCGCACCTGTTGAATCGCTGTCGCCGTCATGATTGACCGCGGCAATTATCGCTTTTTCAAAGTTGTCGGAATATTTTATCGCGCAGTAAACAGCAATCGCGAGGGTCTCCTCAGCAACCCAGCCCTCGCCAAGCTGACGAATAGCGTCAATATCGTTATCGGAACTAACCGCAAGGTCTGCCGCTTTTTCCATGAGCTTATGGAATTGCCTGAGATATTCCGATTCTTTGAATACTTTTATTATTGAAACGACCGAATCCGCGACCGCGTCAAGCACAGAAATTTTATCGTTTTTCGCAAGCAGATTTATAATATGCACTAAAGCCGCAGCGGGTATGTATCCCAACTCATGCCCATGAGTTATTGCCGCCACTTTTGCGCCGATGAGGTCTATCTCCGTTTGCTTCATTTTATCATAATTACCGTTCGCGAAATAAAGACCTATGGGCGCTGCACGCATAACTCCGCCACAGCCCTTGCTATTGTTTATCGGATTTTCCATAGTGCCTTCTTTGGTCTGAGACAAAGCGGACAGACAGGTATTTCCGGGCGCTCTGCGGCTGAACATCTCAGTGATATTTACCAGCCACGAGTATTTTATATTTCCGGACAGCGGATAATTTTCCTTCTGCGTACGATACCAATCCCGATAGCTGTAAGAAATATATCCCTCATAAGGTCCCATAATGCCGCGGTTCATGCCTCTTGTTGTCCCGACGAGCAGCCCCGTCGCAGTGAAAAGCGTCATCTGAGTATCATCGGATATTTCCGCAATGTCGTTACGGAGTTCATATTCTGTTATCCCGCTCTCACCATATTTTTTGAAGATTGCATCCGCCGACATAAACTCCACAGCATACCCAAGCGCATCTCCAACTGCTCCGCCGATAAGACAGCCTTTGAATTTATTCAAGTCGCGCATTTATATCACTCTTTTCGAGATAGATTATATACTTAAATTATACAGCAAGAAGTGTGAGTTTGTTGTAATAAACTGATAAGTTTTTTACTATTTCCAATACCTCTCCAACGCATCATAACAGCATGTCATAAGCATTTCAGCATCAGCTTCCGACCAGTCTTTCATAATACTCTTGTCAATTTGAAGTATACCGAGATACTTAGAGTGACGCATATAGCCCATTCCCTCAAAGCGGTTGAAGGGCATTGAAAGGATCAGCCGTTCTACATCTTTTTCCGTGTAGTTGCCTTTAGTGAAAATACAGTTTTTCTTTTCAGCAGGTAGTCCGTTCCTAACGCGTTCTTCGTAATACCATGCAAAAGAGTCTACCACATCCGCTAAATGAACTTCTCCGTTTTCATTCATATTCGATAAAAAGGAAATAATGAACACAGGTTTATATGAATAGGACATCTGCATTTCTTTGCAAAAATCGAGAAAGAGCTGTTTGCGGTTTGCGGCGGTAATCTCCGTCCAGCCGAATTTCTGACAGTATTCCTTTACCCGCTCACGGTTAAAGTAATGCAAAGTTCTGTGCTCACTGATCGGCACATCCATATCGGGAACAATTTTACCTTCTTTTATGTATCTGCTTATTGTTTCGTCCTGTGCTGTCACATGACGCACAAGCTCCATTTCAGAATACATTTCATTCGCCTTATCCTGCCAGTTGAAGATATTGATTATTTCATAATCCAAAGCATGAATCGGATAGTCAACCAAAACAGCAGGCTTTTCGCCTTTTTTTAACATATCCTTATCCCATTTGATACCATGCTTTGTTCCAAGCACAAGTCCTCCCGGAACATATTCGGAAACATTAAGCAGACGGTGAAGCGAATACGGGCAGTTGAACATATTTGCATTATCCACAAAGTCAAATACCATAAGGAACTCCTTGCCTTCGTGTGTGCGCATTCCTCTGCCTAACTGCTGCATATAGATTGTTTTTGACATAGTAGGACGAGCCATAAACAGAACCTCTGTTATCGGGCTGTCCCAACCTTCATTTAACAGATCGCAAGCACATAGAACTTGTATATTCTTTTCTGCATAGTCTTTCAGAATTTGCTTCCTTAATTGTGCTTTTGTGCTTCCGGAAACAGCCTCTGCTCTTACTCCGCCTTCTCGGAGCAATTCTGCTATCGTATTCGCGTGATTTACCGAGGTACAGAATATAACCGTAGACTTACCGTAAGCGTATTCCATGTAGGTGTCTACAATAAGATTATTCCTATCGGGAATAACGATGGTCTCTTCAAGGTCAAGTGAGTTATACTTAAAGCCATTGATGCGAACATCTGACATGTTGATGTTTGTTTTTACACGAATACAGCGAACCTCACATAGAACGCCCGTCTCAACTGCATCTTTAATGTCAAGCTTATGTGCCACATTTTGAAAAACCTCAAGAAGATCTTCTCCGTCAGCCCGTTCAGGCGTTGCGGTGAGTCCAAGTGTAAACTTAGGACGGAAATAGGTAAGAATCTTAGTGTAACTCTTGGCTGAAGCGTGATGACATTCATCAATAATCAGATACTCAAAATCGTCGGGTTTGAATTGATCAAGGTTTCGGATTATGCTCTGAACACTGCCGCATACTACATAAGTATCTGTGTCGTGATAATTTTCATAAAATCTGCCTACAGAAACATCTTTCCAAAGCGATCCAAAATTCTTCGTGCCCTGCTCGACCAGTTCCTTTGTATGAGCGAGAAATAGCACCCTCTTTCCTATCTGCTTGGCGTCCAACACTCCGATTGCTGATTTACCGGAGCCTGTTGCACCCTGCACGAGAGCAATAGTCTTTCCATCATCACGCATTTTGGCAAGATTTGCGAGTGCCTCCTCCTGATGCTCGCGCAATTCAAAAACAACGCCTTTTTGTGCGGGCGTATCGCCGTCAAAGTATGTTAATGCGGGAGAATAACCGAGGAAGGTTATCAGCTCATCCTTTACTCGCTCAGGCGTTTTTTGAAGTTGTGTATCAGTCCAGCGAAATACCCGCCAGCCCTCAAAAATCATGCTATTTTGTTTTAGCAGGTCATCAACATACTTTTCCTGTGAAACCTTGTCCGGATTGTGCCAAACTTCCCCGTCAATCTCAAAAGCAACCTTGCCGTCCTCAGTCATTATGGCAAAATCAATCGTTCTGTGGTTACCGTAAATATCAACAAAAGGGTGCTGCAAATACACAAATTGACCTTTTTCCTCTCCGAATGCCTCGCAGAAAAGTTGTGCAAATTTTTCCTCAGCACCGCTGTCACCGGCACGGTCAGCTCTCTTCACTGCCACTGTCAATCACTCCTTTAAGCCTAAGCCTCTTTTCAAATCCACCGCGCTTTTCAGCCTTTTCCTTTCTAACCTGCTCCAATTCCTCAACGGAATACCCACGAGCGACAACGACTGCATATATTACCTCAAGCAAATCCGCAAGCTCATCAAGCGACTTATCCGCCTGATATTCGGCAAGCTCTTCATTTAACTTCCTGTCAAGATATTGAATATATGTATCCGTGTTCATTTCTTCTGTGATACACTTCTTCCCGGAAGCCTCAATGATTTCAGGTATTTTATCCCTGATAAGTTTATTGTATTCGATCATAATTATATCACCTAATTAAAACAGTGTTTCTCTCGCGGTTTAACGAGTTCTTTGTAAGTTATGAATTTCACCAATTCATATTGTACCATATTTTTGCAAAGAAATCAATAATAAATTGTGAAAAAGGCGGTATAATCAAAGTTTGCAATCCTTGTTGACTTTTCTCTCACTTTCTGATACAATAAAAACAGCCATCAATTTGCCTATATAAAGCGGAATTTGCAGGTCTTGAATTATGGAAATTGTTGAAGTTAAAACCGATAAGAAAAAGTATATAAAGCTGCTTCTTCTCACAGATGAGCAGGAGGATATGATTGACCGCTATCTGGAAAGAGGGACGATGTATGTTCTTGATGATGACGGCGTTAAGACGGAATGTGTTGTCGTTGAAACATCAAGCGAAATTCTGGAGATAAAGAATATTGCAACTGACCCAAATTATCAGAGAAAAGGCTACGGTAAAATGCTGATTAATTTTATCGTTTCAAAATATTCGGAGCAATACGCTGTTCTCCGGGTCGGCACGGGGAACAGCCCATTGACGGTTCCTTTTTATGAAAAATGCGGATTCAGGCGCTCGCATACCATAAAGAATTTCTTCATTGACAATTACGATCATCCGATATACGAATGCGGTGCACAGCTTATAGACATGATCTATTTGCAAAGGGAATTATAAATATGGAATACTTATGGTACATAATCGCGGCGCTTGGCGCGGGAATAGACACGGGTTTTGAGGGGTTGTCGGCGGCGACCGTAATGGTGCAATACTTATCGTGCTTTGCCTTAGCTTTAGTGGTGAAACGGCTCGACAACTGAGCTGTTTATGCTAAGCTAATACAATACGGTTACGGTGTCTGTGGCGATACTGACGGTATTACTGTTTATAACGATATGAAATACCTGCATATGATCTGCATCATATGCAGGTATTTCATCATTGTAAAAATTAAGAAAAAATGGTCAAGGCAACGAAAGCTGCTCTGATAAATAAAACGCGTGTTCTATATGCTGTTTTGCTTCGGATTCCAATATTTCCACATTTGAAAGCTGTAATTTTCTGAATCGGAGCTGATACACCATATCAAAGCAATTCGTCACTGCCGCTGTTCCAAGGTGTGTCAAACAAATCAGCTGTATATTGAAATGATGAGCAATCCTGAACATCGGTTCAAGAAGGTGAGGAGCGGATATGGGACCAAATGGATTATCAAGAATCAGTACACCTTTTGTAATATTAAGATTTTCTGTAATTCCTCTCGTATAGTTCATCACAGATACAACAAGCGAAAATAATACAACAAACTGCTCACCTCCCGAATTTGCTTTAAGCGCGTTCTCCCATGAACGATAACCGCTGTTCTGAATATTTTTATCAATTTTATACACCTTGACAGGAATAGTTTCCTTTCCTATATAACAATTTAAAAGTCTTCTTATCTCCAAATGATTACGATATTTATTCCCGGATTCTTCTTGTCTGTATTTTTTTATTTGCTCTATGATATAACGATTGATTCTTTCTGCGGGAATGCTGCTTGTAGAATCAACTTCAGGTAATTCAATCCGTATCATCTGTTTCTTGATATTACCGATTTGTACACCTGATTTCTTTGAAAGGATATTAAGGTTTTCATATAACCGTCCTGAGCGCTGGAGACAGTGATCTACAAGCTGTTTCCTACTGTCTTCAACATCTCTCAAAATAATAGAGAGTTGTTCGATACGTTCGCGATATCTGCGAACATCATCTTCTGTGCGTTCATATAGCGTAAAATACCTGTCCCCTTTGATTTGTGTATTGTTTATAACAGAGATAATTCCGTCAAGCGTTCCGGTAAATAAACTATGTTCACTTCGAAACGGCTCAAGCTCACGGGTATGATATTTTTTTGTATCTTCTTCCGCTCGATGAAGATTTCTAATGCAGGCATCGATCTTATCCTGAATCACATTTATGTCAACAATTTCTTCAAGGATTTTGGGTGTATAATCCTCCATTTCTTTTTGAAATTGTGTAGCATATCTCGCAGCATATTTTCTATCTGATTTAAATTCGTCCAATCGCTTTTCACACTTACGGCAATCGGATTCGACAGACTTTAGCACAGCTTCACAGTCTTTGATACGCCGTTCAAAATCCAAACCAACCTCGGAACGCTCCAACAGCTTAACATTTAACTCTTTGAAATTGCGTTCGGATTTCTTTAAATTGTTTTCAGCTAACTTAAAGTCGCCGTCAGCTTTCGTGTATGCTTTTTCTGACTGTTCATAATCCCTAACAGACTGTCTTCTCTGTTCCTCTGTATAGCGATAAGCGGTGTCGGTATATTCTGTTGTTTCGTATTCTTCCCGGTCTAATCCAAAACGTTTGAGGTCAGATTCTTTTTTCTTGAGCAGAATCTTTATTTCTTCGATTTGTTTTTGCAAACTCTTTTTGTCAGATGAACGCTGAGATTGAAACAGTTGATATTCCTCCCGCATTGTCTGATAATTATCGGAAAGTAAATCTGCTTTCTCGGTATCTTTCAACTCCTCAATCAGACCCCGATACTCCAACAGATGATTTTCCAGTATTTCCATTCTTGCTTTGCACTCGTATATCAAATCATTTGTATCGCGTTCTTCCCCTTGTCTCGATTTAATTAAATCAGACAACTGTTTACAGCTTGCTTCAATATTTGAAATTTCCGTACAAAGCTGTTCAAACTGTTTGATCTTATCACAGATACCTTCAAATTCTTTTCTGCTTTGTTCTGCATTTTGTTTTTGGCTTTGCTGTTCATTATATAACTTTTTGAGTTTTTCTTTTTCTCTCTGAATTTCTTCAAAACGGTTATCCAAATCGGATAATTGTTTTTCCAAATCATCAAGGTTTTTTTTGTGAGAATCAATGTCGGCAAGTATTTGACGCTCATAATCGGCAGGATATGAAAACCGTATCAATACCTTTCGTTCTTCTTCCCATTCATCAATCTGACGCTTGAAACTCTGAGTACCTTCCCTCGCCTTTGTTAATTCATTTCGTACACGCTCTGCATAGGCAGAGACATCAGAAAAATAGTTCTTATCATAGGCAGAAAGAAACGGCACTTGTATATTCCACTTTTTCTCTGCCATATCAGCAAGCTCTAAGCGCGTATATACAGGAACGATTGCCGATAGCCATATGTCCTCTATTGTAAGGCTCAGCAGTTTTTCCTGTTCTCTTTTGGAATCCACGATAACAGAATAAGCTACAAGCGGGTTGATTTCAAGAATAGCTTCTTGTATTTCGTGAGGCAGGTTCAAAATATAACGCTCGCCGGTTTGAAAATGGATCCCACTATCCTGCAAAAAATCAACTGCGGATTTAGAGAGATGAAGCTGTCCGTTTTCAACACACCTTGACTGTTCTGTTAACATTTCGGCAGAGCGTTCTGATTTCCTCAATTTTTCCTGCAATTCTTCAACTATTAATTCCAGACAAGCCAAAGGCTCCTCGGAAAATATTCTTTCCGAGGGAATGGATAGATGTTCCAATACTCGAGAAGCGTCATTGTAGTCTTTTCGATATTGTGATAGATATGTTTTTGAATTTTCTAATTGTGCATTTACACCGTTTTGTTGTTGATTAAGTTCTATACGCTTGGTGTTTTGTTCTTCAAGCTCCTGTTCGAGCTGTTTTTCTTCTTTTTCATAGGTCTGTAATTTATTTGTCGAATCGGTTATTCTTTTAGTATAATTAGCACGGATATTGCTGATATCCTCCGCAGAAAACCTCTCATCCAGCATAATGTCTATCCGCACACCGAGGTTGTCTAAACCTTCATTGATTTGTTCAGACAATGTTTCCTTGCGTCCAATCAACCTGCTGCACTTTTCTTTTTCACCGGAAAGCTTTAGGGTAAGCTCGTCAATATCTTTCTGTATCGATTGCAATTCTTCGGAATGCTGACGAACTTGTTTTTCATTAAGACGATATTCTTCATCGTCCTGCTTTTCCCGTTCGCTTGCAGCAATAAAAAGAGAATACATGAGAGAAAGTATATGCAAATTCAAGTCGCCCTGCTCAAGTTCTCTTAGCTGTAAATGCAATGCTTCTTCTTTATTTTGCTGTTCTATCAGGTCTGCGTACTCTTTGGCGGCATTAAGCACCTTGATCTGATGTTCAAATTGCTCGCGCCTTATTTTTGCTTTTTCTTTATTCTGTGCAGTTTCCGAAAGCTGAATTTCAGCCGTGTCATACTCATCTTTCGCGATATAATATTCTTCCGATGCTTTTTCTGAGCGTATATGATATAGCTTTTCTTTTAGTGTTTGAGCTTTTGCTTCAAGTCCCTCTTTTTCTTCTGTTTTCTGTTTTATATGATGCTCCAAAGTAAACATGTGATCTGCTAACAAGCGAATTGCCTGTATTTTTTCATCTTCCGCATTCCACATATTTTTCATATATGAGAGTATTTCTTGTAATTTATCGGTAAACATTGTTATCTGCGATTGTAAGCGTAAATTTTCCTCCTGTCCCTCATAGCTTTTTGCATAATTTAAAAACATTTCTTCAAGCTCTTCCAATGAAGATTTATCGTTCGGCATTATCCCCGGAATAATAAACCGATCAAGCAGTCTGTCAGTTGTATTGTACTTTTCAAAAAATTTTGAGATACCTCCCTCGACCTCATTTATAGGTATAAGAATATTTTCCCATTCTTTATGAAGAATACCGTATTCCTCAAGACATTTCTGATAACGGCGTGTATCATCAGATGCAAAATATTCTACCTTTCCGTTTTGTAGTTTTTTTCTAAGATCATCGAAGGATATTGCTCGGATTTGATTGCCAGTTCGTTCAGTAAGAGGAAGATTTATCAAATCAAGCTTATCGCCTGTTCGTGCGTAATTGTGCAAAAAAGTATAATACCGTATCGTTTTGCTTTCAGTTTCAATGTCCGCATTTGTACCGGCGGCCAATGCTATACCCGTAAGCAAACTGTTTGAAGAACCGTCCAATGCCCATTCTATCAGAACAAACGCATGATCTGTGCCACTCTGAAAATAATCGGTGATACTGCGCTTTTGCACCGTTGCCTTAGGACAAATCGGCTGTAACATAATTTGAACAAGCACTGATTTTCCACCGCCGTTTTCCAGATTAAGCAGGGTGTCGATTGGTTTCCCTTGTGTATCTTCAGTACAAAACATCTCATCCGGTATTAACCTTGTCCCCTCATTAAACCGAAAATTTACAATGCGAATTTTACGGATCGCAGGCATCTATTGTTCCTCCTATAATAGAATGGATCTCGGAAATTCGATCCTGAGACAGAAAATACGGCATTAAATCATTCAACTTTACAGTTGGTTTCCACATGCCATCAGATTCGTATAGCAGTTCCTCATCTTTAAATTTTTTGATAATCTTTTTGAAACAACCATGTTTTGTGTCAATTGAAGTGGAATCATCGCCACGCTTTGCAAGCCAGCTATCTGCCAATCGCAAAAAATCCAAGCTGTATTGTGCAGAAGCATTTTTCAGCTTTTCTCCTTCATCATGCGCCTTCTGACAATGCTCTGTAAAATCATCAAGAAAATCTGATTCTCTGATATAATATCTCGTTTGCAAACTGTTCCCCTTACCGCCAAACAGCTCATACAGCAAAAACATTGCCATATAATTAAGCAAATACAACTCATCCAGCCTTTCATTTCCGACAGAACGCTGAAAATCCTTGTTATTCTGGGAAAACAGTTCATTCGTAGGATTTGGCAAAAGGTACAGTCTGCCGTTGGTGCGATAAATCGTGAAATCCAGCTCCTGTTCCATAACAGCAAGCTCTGCAGAAATTTCAGCGTCGCAAGAATCATCATAAAATACCGGCTCATGCGCTCTTGTAATATATCCTTTTTCCATCAGTTTTGCAAATAATCTTATGGTCTCAGATTTCATTTTACCACCTCCACAGTCAGATCATTCATTTTAATCTGCCTGTTTCCTATAGACGGAAACATAACCATGTCCTCCGTGCTGCGTATAATCACTAACTGCATTTGCACAAGTTCTTTAGGCAACTCACTCAAACAATATGAAAGATCAAATTCTCCGACAGGAATGATTATACTGTGCTGTTCCTCTCTCCATGCCGCAATGTTTATCTCTCCAATCGCATAGAGTTTAAGCATAACGTCCGGCAGCGCATTTTCCTGCAGCTGTAATTCCAACATTTCGTCGGTCAGTGTTTTCAGATAATCACTGAATCGAAAATCAGTACAGCTATCTGCATAAAGAAACAATGATTTAATTATATTAACATATCTTTTATTACGAATATCTGCTGTTGTTTCAATATTTTCTTCAATTCCAATATCGATCCCGTTATCTCCCGCACACTCTCTGACAGCATTCTGCCTTCCGTAGAAATAATCAAGACTAAATATATGAAGAAAAGCAGGGATGTACAAAGGTTGAAACAGTCTGCCGATATCCTTTGCATTGTATGCGCTTAATTTACGGAGCAACGAAAGCAATTCCTGTTCAAAATCAATATGACCTGAATGCAAGTAAGAAAAACTATCATCCAAGAGCTGTGCATATAAGTCAGACAATGTAAATTTCTGATTATATACACGGCTTTGTTCATTGATGACTGTATCTATGTTTTCCAAAATTTCACTTATTTCACGCTCAGTCTGCCTAATATTTCCGCTATCGGATATGTCGATATCTGCTATCGCCTGCAGCTTTGCTGACACAAGTGTACGGATATCGCTTAACTGCTTGCTTTCGTCCTCAAAAGAATACTTGACCTGAGTGACGATCTCTTCATACTCTTCTACGGAAACATCTGAAATGCTTGTCCTGCACCGCAGCATAAAATCGTCCATTCTTGTTTTCAGATTTCTCACGCGACTGACCAGTTCTCGACTTTCCCGCAATGCTTTAGAATAATTTCCGCGCCGTATAAATTCCTGAAGTTTGAAACGGCTGACCGAAAAATCAAGCTCACTGTCGATCTCTTTCGTGCGAAACAGAAATTCATACGCTTCATTTGTAAGAACATAATTGCCGCCTTGATGTTCTATCAGAATAAGAGTGCTCTGTTCCCTGAATTGTCTTTCGTTGCTTTGAAATGTATCAAACAAACGAATCTTTCCGCCACTTTGAAGCACATCAGTCACAATATAATCCGCAAGTTTTTCGGCGTATTCCGGTAAATACCCATATATGTCCGATAATTCACGAAGAAAAACAATAATATCTTGTTTGGTACAGCGTTCTCCATACCGCAATGTACTGTCCATGATAAACACAAGAACCATAAGAACAAGGTTATCTATTCTGTTCTCATTATTGCCAAAAATCTCTTGAATATCATTATGAGTGCTTCGATTTATCAGGTATTTGACAAGGTTTACAAATCTCATACGCTTTTCAAAATCCTGTAATAATTCCCAAGATTCACTTGAAATCATTCTATTACCTCATGTTTTCTGCCAATATCGGATATGAAAGTATCTCCTGCGGCAAACGCTTATTCTCCTGTAAGATCTGCAATATATGCGCTTGCTCATATTGAGAAAATTCAGGAAGAATTTCTGTAACATCGGGTTTGATATATCTTTTGTCATCACTATCCGGAAGTATCAGATCCCGACTTAACTCCAACATCTTATGATAGGCAGGCATAAATAAAGAAATCGAAATATCTTCCGCTTCATGACATAAGCGCAAAAATATATCAAATCCTGCTCTATCAATATCTCCGCAGTACAAATATTCAACCTTATCTGCTCCCAAAAAACGAGAGTAAGATTGAAATTTCCCTTTTCCTGTAATATCATTACCCTGTCCGAAAATTACCCCGTCAATAGATATTCCAAATAACCTGCGGTTTCCGTTTTCGTACATTAGTCTGCGGATATTAAACCAAATATCTTTATTTTCACAGATAAGCAAAGTCATTTGTGCCTTTCGGACGGGAATATAATCTGAGAAGCATTGTTCAGGCGTCTCATAATAATGAAGATTTTTACCGGAAATTCCAAGGTTGTTCAATAATGTTAAGTGATTATCCAATATCTTCTCATCGCCAAAAACAGAAAATGACCGCTCTCGCCTTGACATCATAGTACAATTATTGTTATGAATCAACCATTCACTTAATTGAAATAAAAAATCTTTATGATTTATAAATTGTTCACGATTTCGTGTCAAATATCCGTTTGCTGTAATACGGGGATGCAGAGAGTATATTTCCTCAACGGATATTTGTGTCTTATCTTCAAATTTAACATTGTACCGCAGATACAACGGATTTTTCAAGTTTCCGTCTGTACCGCTGCTCTTGATCGGCAGCAATATACCTTGCTCAGCAAGTTCAATAATCTGTTCCCGATATGTTTCAGATTGGTTACACAAATCCATTAGTTCATTCAGATTGATTCTCTTTCTCGGAAATAGTTTTAACGACCTGTATAATTCATTATCTTTGTCTAAAGCATTCATACGGCTCACCTCTAAACATCCTTTTTTTGACATTCGCTCACTTTCAATCCATCATATTGCGGAAATACGGGTCTGCTCCGTAACGCCCCTCAAGATACTGCTTATCAAATGCAGCAGTAGGCTGAATATGATTACCGTTTTCATCCTTAATTTCATACAAAGAATACAAATCGCTGGATTCGTCCGCTCGTTTGCAAGCAAACCAAATCTCATCAGTACGGAAAACCGTGCTCTTCATCGTGGAAATATCGTGAGATGTAAACACCAACTGCGCGTTCTTGGTATTGATTTCAGGATTCTTGAAAAGCATAATTATATACTTCAAAAGCTTAGGGTGAAGTTTGACCTCAAGTTCGTCAGCCATAAGCACACCACCGCATGATATTGCTTTAAGAGCATACGGAAAGAAATTAAATAACTTTTTTGTCCCTTCTGACTCGTCAATTAAATCCATTATAAAGCTTTTATCATTCACAATATGTTCAACAGATATATTGTGACTGTTTGTTTCAGGCAGGTTCTCTATTTTATAATCACTAATATTTATACCCATTTCATTTATAAGAGATAAAAACTTTTGCTTTTCTTCATCGTTTTGTTCAAGCTTTATTTTCTCTTGAACATAATCTGCATAATTGAATACAACACAACTTTTAAACCAACTGATTGCTCTGTCAATAGGTTCAAGCTTATAGTTTATTCCAAGAGATGAAAGCAATGGCAACGAATCGTTTATTTGAGTATTAATTGAGGCTTTTCTTATGCATGATCCAAGTGTAATTTCCCCTTTTGAACGCTCAAACACTGTTAAAGTACGGCTACATTTTTTTAATTCTTTACGGTACATATTTTCTTCAAGAATTTTTTCCTGTTTTAACGAAATAAAATATTTGTACTCATACTCATCATCGGGTCTGAAAAATAAGGTAAAATCCGTTGGATTATAGGCAGAATTTTCATCAAAGTTAAACGGAGCGCAATCAAATGGAATCCTTTTATCGTCTATTCCCGATTTTAGTCTATAAATTGGATTCATAACTATTGCTACAACACAATGAAACGCTCTTATAACATTTGACTTTCCGCCTGCATTAGGACCGTAAATAACCGAAACAGGCAAAAACTCCTTGCCGTCAGAATCACGAAGCAAAGAATCCTTGAAATTCTTGGTTTCATCTTTAGATGTTGCTACCGCCTGCAAATCAAACACAGCCTCGTCCTTATATGATCTGAAATTCTTAAATGAAAATTGACAAAGCATATAATCATCCTTTCGCTATTTATTATATTATAATTGTGCCCAAATGTCAATATAAAATACCGATTTTAAGAATTTTTTTCTTAAAATCAGGATTTAAAACTTGAATTCATTACTTTAACCATTAAGTTCTATTTTTCGAGTAGCCTTTATATCTGCGGGGATACAGCATATACTGTAGATTACGCTAAACACAAAAGATTGCAAATAATTCTACTAAAAAATCGTATTGACAAAATAAATAAGTTAAGCTATAATGAAAATAAGAGTAATAGTATCTCGGTCGCAAAGGTGTTAATAACTGTACAGGGCATGTCAGTTTTTTATCAGTTGTTAGTATAGGAAATTCAACACACGAAAAGTTCTAAATTCACAGAAAATCTTGGGTACAGTTTGGGTACACTTAACTCAAAAACTACCAAAAAGTACCCGTTTTCGGAAGAGATTTTATACATATCGTAATATTATACAGTTTGTAATTCTTAAAATTTGGCTTAACAGTGCGGTTTTTCCGGGTGGTTAGAACTGTTATAAATTTAAAGCTTTCTACGAACCAGAGGGTCGGGGGTTCGAATCCCTCCTGGCGTGCCAGCGGCGAGCCGGCGTTTTCCGTCAAAGGCGGATAATGCGCGCTCGCAGTGCAATTACGTCCCGCACATTTTGTGCGGGACGATTTCTTTTTGCTCAAATAAAACGAAATCTTTTTATTAAGGTTAGACATCGGTGAGCCTCCGCTTTATGACAGTAATTGACATTTTCAACGATATGTGGTATAATGGATATAGTGTATAAATTACTGTTACAAAAAGGAGCAATTATGAAGCAGTTTCAGATCGAATATAACGGGAAAAAGGAATTCTTGGGCGAGTTGAAGAAATTCAAAAAAACGTGCGAGGATACGCCTAAAATGATGTTTCAGATATTTTCGGATATTCTTGAAGAAAATGCGGTAAAAGAAGTGATCGCTTCAATAGAGAAGGTGTTTCCGGGTGTTCCGTGGTTTGGCTGCTCTACCTGCGGAAATCTGGTCAATTGTCATATAACACCGCAGATAGCCGTAACAGCGACTGTTTTTGAAAGGGAATCCTCCCGGTTAAAGATATTCCAATACAATGTACAGGATAATTCTATGGAATGGGCTGCACATAAGATAATAGAAGATACGGAAAGCTATCCGTGGGTAAAAGCTATAGAGCTGTATTTTGCTTTTCCGAAAGACTCCACTACAAAATTCAGCGAAGGTCTTAAGGATATCCGCCCTGATATACATATGTTCGGCGGTATTGCGGGAAACGATGATATCGCTAAAGATGTGTCATACGTTTTTTCAAATGTGGGCGGTTATTCTGACAGCGACATTGTTGTGGTGTTTTACGGCGGAGATGATTTTTATGTGGACTCTATCAAAGCGACGGGCTGGAAACCGCTTGGCAGAAAGTTCCGCGTCACAAAGGCTGACGGCACCTGTCTGCAGGAGCTTGACGGCATACCCGCTTACGATGTTTACAACAAGTATCTCAACATCAACAATGACGAGAATTTCTTCCATAATACGCTTGAATTCCCCTTGCTTTATGAATATAACGGCGTAATTATCCTTCGTGTTCCTATGGCGAGCAATCCCGACAATTCTATTTCAGTATCTGCGGATGTTGCGGTGGGATCAACTGTCAGGCTTTCATACGGCGATCCCAAAACGATTATAGAAAGTATCGCGGAGGACAGCCGCCCTATCAAACAATTCTGTCCCGATGTGCTGCATTTCTTTTCCTGTGTGGCAAGACGCACATTCTGGGCGTCCGATGAACCGACATACGAGCTTGATACGTTCAAGGATATCGCGCCCTCAGTCGGATTCTATTCGCTGGGCGAATTTCTGCGTGCCGATAATTATCTGAGCCATCACAACGTAACACTTGTCATAGCCGCAATGCGCGAAGGCGAAGCGGATGTTTCCGGCGTACAAAACGTTTCCGAAGCAACATCGATCTCAAAAGTACCGCTTGTGTCCCGTCTTGCGACATTTATCAGCGCGACCTCCTTAGAACTGGAGGAAATGAATAAAAAACTTATTTCCGCCGCCATAACCGACGGTCTGACGGGACTGTACAACCGCGCGGAAACTCAGAGACGCATAGGACAAAGTCTTGCTGACATACAGAATGAGAACCTCTCTCTTATCATGATGGATATTGATAATTTTAAGAAGGTAAATGATACATACGGTCATCAGGCGGGAGACGAGGTTATTATCGCGCTGGCTGATATACTGCTGGGCGAGCAGGATCGCGTATCCGATAAAATATCCGCCGGAAGATGGGGCGGAGAGGAGTTTATGCTTGTGCTTGCGAACACCGACCTTTCAGCCGCAACCGTGATCGCGGATATGATAAGACAATGCTTTGAGCACACCGACTTTCCGACAGCCGGCACTCAGACGATAAGCGTCGGAGTGACACAGGCAAATGCAAAGGATACATTCGATGTGCTTTGCACAAGAGTCGATACCGCGCTTTACAAGGCAAAGAAAACAGGAAAGAATAAAGTGGTTACTATGTAAAGTTCCCGTTCTGCCGTCAGAATTGTCTTGATACAGAATTCCGGGGATATACAATTGATGATGAAGACCCGCGGCGTCGCAAATGCCGCGGGTCTTTGTCATAATTCTTCCAATGCCTTGCCCATTGTAAAGACAACCCTATCGAGTCCCGTGACGTCATACGCGCGCGGCGGAATATGATAAGCTCCCATATTCTTCATTTCAGACGGTATATTTACAAAACCCATTGACATTACGCCCGATAGTATTTAAAATATAGATAGTGAGGCAGAATTGAACGCGGAAGAAAAGATGTTTCGCGACGCCTTTATAAAAATCAATGCTCGGGAGGACGTGCTATGATAGGATATATCAAACCCAAAAAGCTAAAGGAGACAGAGAGATTTTTCCTGGCTGATGAATGCCCGGGCTATGTGTTTGAATATTACGATGAAAAAACAGGAGAATACCGAAGAATGCCGTATTCTGCGGCAGTTTCGGAAGAGGACGCGCAGGTCGGCATATTTGAATGTCAATGGAACGACATTATCGCCGAGGATCTGAAAGAGCTTGATAAAACGCGGGACGAGCTGATAGCCAAAAGAGCGGTGATAAGAGCAAGGCTCGAAAGAATAATCGAACAGCTTGATTCAAGACCTGACCCGAACGAATATCCCGATGATTTCGGCGGGCTTACAGACGAACAGTTTTTCGAGCTTCAGGAGTATGAAGAAGAGCTCGGTGACAAAATAAAGGCTCTCGACGAAAAAGAAAAAAGAGCGCTTAAGCTTATTGAGGAAAACAAATGGAATGTCAAAAACCGTCATATACGCTTTTCTGAAAAGCGCGTTGATACCGAGGTCGAAGACGGAAAAAAATATTTCTACATAGATTTTGAAGAGGAAACCGACGGAATCGTAGGCCGCGTAAAGGCAAGGACGTTAGACGAGCTTAAGCAAAAGGTTAGCCTTGAAAACGACCGCTTTCGCATAGAGCAGGGCGTTATCCCCGAAGGAGGGGACTTCTGGCTTTCCGCGATAGTCGAGCGGCAGATAGCGGCGCTTTCGGCTGCCGAAACAAGATATTTATTGAAGCTGTTCAATCTTGCCGTGTTTTCGGGCGCTATCGACCGAAAAGCAGCGAGGGAGAAGATATATGAGCTGTTGGGGGTTAGCGGGTTTCTTGAGAAAAGCAATAAAGAAGAGCTCAGCCGAGAGAGTATTGTGCTGCGTTACGCGGGCGACGGAGCGGACGACCGTTGGGATAAATACACATTTTCCAAGTACATAAACGGCTACATTAAAGAGAAAGGCATCAGCATAACAGAGCTCGCCGGCAGGATAGGCTGCAACCGCTCAAGCTTGTCCGGAAATATCAACGGTTCTCATAAGCCGAGCCGCGACCGCGCCGTAAAGCTGGCAGTGGCTATGGAGCTGTCCGTTGATGATATACGGATATTTTTAGGCTCCTCGGGGTATACCTTTCCAAGCACCGACATCGATTATACGATAGTAAAACGTCTCAGCGAGGGCGGGCATAAGTGGTATGACATATTGGCTCTGCTGGGCGTGGGAAAATAGTTTTTTACCGTCTGAGGTGTTGCATTGCGTGCAACACCTTTTTTTCCTGAAAATATCCTGCGCTGTTGCAAACGATGCACCTCCTGACTGAATTTTCCGTGCTATAATCAAATCATACAAATAAAGGCGAGCCGCCTTTGGCAATTCGTTTCAAGCGTGAAACGTTGTCAAAGGTTGTTGCTCGAATCGTGCGATACTTCTATATCGCGCGTTTCTTAATGAAACGGAGGAATTGATCATGGAAAACGAGATCAGACTTGAAGGAAGCGCATATTCGGGGGGAATGCTGCCGTGCGGCACTGTGGTCGAGGATTCAAACGGAATGAACCAACTGAATCTCCTGTCCTTGCATTTGTCCCGCGGTCGGCTGTTTATTGACGGTGAAATAGACATGAACACGGCAAACCGCTTCGCAAGCGCCATGCTTCACCTCGCGGATATGCAAAGCCCCGTGGATATCTTTATAAACAGTCCCGGGGGCAGAGTTGACGCGGGGCTTATGATGTACGATATCATACGGTCATACGGTCGGAAGATAAATATGTATTGCACGGGTTTGGCCGCAAGCATGGGCGCTGTGTTGCTGGCGGGAGGTCAGAGGGGCAGGCGCTTTATCCTGCCGCACTCCAGGGTAATGATACATGAGCCGCTTATTGCCGGAGGACTCGGAGGTTCGGCTTCAACCATTGAAAAAACAGCGAAAAATATCCTGGACATCAAGAAACAGATAAACAGCATTCTTGCCGAACACACCGGAAAGTCCCTTTCCGAGATAAACAAGGCGACCTCGGCAGACAACTATATGGACGCGCGGCAGGCGGTCGATTTCGGCATCTGCGACGGGATAAGGAACATTTTTTAAGGAGGGATTTAACATGAACAAAACAAACATAAGCCTGAACATCACGGCCGCCCATAAAACAAACAGTATGATACTGCCGAATGGCAGTATATGCAGTATGGACGGCATTGCCACGCGCCTTAATAACAATGTCATTATTCTGGGCGCCTCAGGCTCGGGCAAGACACGCGGCGCGGTAATACCGAATCTCTTATCCGCGGTCGGCAGCTATATAATAACCGACCCCAAGGGTAATCTGTATAAAAAATACGGCGGATATATGCGTGAAATGGGCTATCGGGTGGTCGATCTCGACCTTATCCATCCCGAGCGCTCGGTATGTTATAATCCTCTTTGCTACGTCAGAAGTACAAATGACATTCTCAAGCTCGCGCATCAGATAGTTTACGGCTCAAATGTAAAAAAGGGCGGAAACTACGACCCGTTCTGGGACAGAGCAAGCTGTATACTGCTTTCGGCGCTGATAGGTTATTTTCTTGACGGAGGAAAAGGGGTGGAATGCAGCATTCAGGGTATAATACGCCTGCTTTCCATGATAGACGTCGAGGCGGTAGAGGACGGCGAGGACTGCGAGATCGACAGTGCCTTTGCCATTGTAAACCGCAGGCATAAAGAAGAAAACGGCGAGGACTGCTGGTCGTATACACAGTACAAAAAGTTCAAGAATCTGGCCCGCAAGACCAACAGCTGTATCATCGCGACGCTCCATGCGGTCCTCGGCGAGCTTGACATCAAGGAGCTTCGTCAGATGATGCTGTACGACGAACTGGACATCGAGTCAGTCGGGAACCGTAAGACGGTGATATTCGTTGAGATAAGCGACACAGACCGTTCCAAGGACACGCTGGCAAATATCTTCTACAGCCAGGCTATGAACATTCTGTGCTCCTATGCCGACGAGCAGTGCAGCGACAGCAGACTTCCCGTTCCCGTGAGATTCATTCTCGATGACTTTGCCACAAATTGCCGTATTGACGGCTTTGAGAATATGATCTCCAACATTCGCTCGAGAAACATCTCGGCTGTACTTATCCTTCAGTCGATAGCCCAGCTCGAGGAGGGGTACAGCGTCAGCGCCCATACCATAATGGACAACTGTGACACGCAGGTATATCTCGGCGGAAACGATCTCGACACAGCCTCAGTTATCGCAAAAAAATGCAACAAGCCTCTTTCGCAGGTGCTGAATATGCCGCTTTCAACTAACTGGATATTCAGACGCGGAGAGCCGCCTCTGCTTTCTAAGACAGTGGACCTCAGCGAGTATAACATAGATTTTGCGTCGGACCGCAAGGAGGATATCGGCTGCCGCCTCGTCTGAAGCGCTTATTTTATACGAAGAAAAGCCTGTTTGGTTATCCGGCCGAGCGGGCTTTTCCTTTTTACACGGTCTGTCCGCCGGTTGACATTTTAAACCATGTCTGATATAATAAAAGCATAAATGCGCGTATCGGGCGATTACAGAAAGCAGAATAATCAACCGAAGATATGCCATGATAAATATCAGATATGTCAAAGGCAAAGATACAACACTTCGGTTCAGATGATTATCACTTGCAAGTGCGCTTTTTAAAAAATTTTTTAAAAAATGTGACCAAACGCATTTCATATGCGTTTACATAATAGGAGGTGAGAACTTGAGCGGTTCTCATACCGATGTAATTGAGCATGCCTATCACGAGTACGCGGACATGTTGTACCGAATAGCTTTCACTTACATGCACAACAGAGAGGACGCTGAGGACGCCGTACACGACGCTTTCGTTACATACATCGAGAAAGCGCCAGTTTTTTCGGACGACGCGCACGAACGCGCGTGGATGGTACGCGTTACGGTAAACAAATGCCTTGACGCGAAGCGTCGGCACAAGATACGGCAGTATACGCCGCTTGAGGACGCCGGTGTTCAGTCGGAAGCCGCTGCTGACGAGCTGCCAACTGAGCTGAGCGACGCGCTTGACAGACTGCCCGACAAACTGCGGATCGTAACGATACTGCACTATTTTGAAGGGTTTTCCGTCAAGGAAGTGGCAGCCATGACCTCAGCCACCGCATCAGCAGTAAAGATGCGGCTCGCGCGCGCAAGAGAGATGCTGAAAGAAGCTTTAGGAGGTGAATCTATATGATACCTGAAAAATACATTGACGCATATAGAAGTATAAAAGCTCCCGAAACGCTTCATGACCGCGTAACAGCGTCATCTGCATCTCCCGTGAGACGTACCCGCGCACTGCTGAAGCTGATTGCCGCAGGCGCCTCGCTCGCGGCGTCATTCGCTGTCATCACCGTCGCCGTGATCGCGTTTAACATGAGCCGCTCCGATATCGGCGCGTATATTGCCTACAACGGACAGCCTGTCGAAACCTCTGTCGCTATTACAATGAACGAGGTTTCCCAAATAAAGGCTTTCGGCATAGGCATGTCGGACTACGGCGGTATCAGGCTCGAGGTACACACCACCGGCACAGCGACCGTTACTGTTTCAAGCGGAACTCTCACTCTTGTTGATGAATACGGCACAGCGACGGACTCGGGCAGCCTCCTGACACTTTCCGATGACAAGGATTCTCACACCGTGTACTGGCAGGCGGATTTCTACGAGGTGATCGAGGGCGAGCCGTTCTCGCTCGTTATCGCGGAAGAACACGGCTCTGTCACCTATACGCTCACGGATTCCAACGGAGAGCTTACGCTCACCAAGAACAGCAAAAACTAATTTTTTACACAGTAAAGGAGAAAAAACAAAATGAACAAAACAAAACGTATTATCGCGCTTATCCTCGCCGCAACGGCGACCCTCACCCTCGCCGCGTGCTCGAACGGCGAGCCAACAGACAGCGACCGGAATTCAAATAATTCCACGAGCAACACGACCGCGGACAACTCGTCGTCTCCGGCGAATAACGGCGACTCGGAACCCGCCGGCTCCGCGTATGCCGACGCTGTCGCGGTGCTTGACGCCGTATGGGCGGCATATCCGGAGAGCGATAAGTTTCCGTTAATGGGCGGAAGCACCGATGTCGCTATAGAATATGACGGCAAGCCCGGTCCGTTTACGCTCACCATGACAAATGAAATAAAAAACAGCCTCAAGGTGACTGATAGTATCCTGCCGCAGATAAAGAACGCCGCAAGTATGATCCACATGATGAACGCTAACACGTTCACCTGCGCCGCGTTTGAGGTTGACGGCGATATCAACGCTTTCAGCACGGCTCTTGTTGACAGCGTAAACAGCACACAGTGGATGTGCGGCATACCCGAGACTGTTATGACCATAAAAGTCGGCAATTATCTCATTATGGCATTCGGCAACGGCGAAGTAATGGAGAAGTTCAAGACTGCCGCAACATCGGTCGACGGCGCGTCTATCGTTCATGAAGGTCCTATAAGCTTTGGCGGCGGCGACAATGGCGGCGGGATCGTTATTCCGTCCTGATTCGCATTATTTCCTGATTATACAAAAGTCTTTATGATAAAAACCTCCACAATCGCGGCGGCACGGATTTTTCCAACTATCCGCGCCGCCGCTGTTTGTATACTTACCGAATAAAGGAGTTATAAAATGCTCTTTTCAAGTATTCCGTTTCTTTATTACTTCATCGTCATAACGCTCGTTCTGTATTTTATTTCACCGAAGAAACTGAAAAACGCGACTCTGCTTCTGACGAGCCTGTTTTTCTATTTCTGGGGCGAGCGCATGTACACGATCGTCATGATCGTCTCTATCCTGCTGGGGTATGTATTCGGACTTCTGATAGAACGCTTTCGCAACACAAAAGCGAAAAAGCCGCTCACCGCGATATCGGTAGCGCTGTCGCTTTCATTTCTGCTCTACTTCAAATACGCGGATTTCTTCATCGAGAATTTCAACGCTGTTACGGGGCTATCCGTTCCGCTTCTACGAGTCGTTCTTCCTATCGGAATAAGCTTTTACACGTTCCAAATAATCAGCTATACCATTGACGTGGCGCGCGGCGAACGCGCGCAGAAAAATCCCATAAGCCTCGGCGCGTATATAACCATGTTCCCGCAGCTTATTGCGGGTCCCATCGTCCGCTACTCCGATATTGACGCCGAGCTGCGCTCGCGCACTCACTCCGTCGCCGATACCGCGGAGGGCATCCGCCGCTTCATATTCGGACTTGCCAAGAAGATACTGATAGCAAACCAGCTTGGAGAGCTTGTCTCCCTTTACCGCGTGTCGGACGAGAAATCTGTTTTGTTCCATTGGCTTTACGCCATTGCTTTCTGTCTGCATATTTATTTCGATTTCTCCGGGTATTCCGACATGGCGATAGGTCTCGGGCGCATATTCGGCTTTCACTTCAACGAGAATTTCAATTACCCCTACATTTCCGCAAGCGTTACGGAATTCTGGCGCCGCTGGC
>JAFLUG010000110.1 GCA_022508885.1 Oscillospiraceae bacterium
GTGAGAACCGCGCGAAATTTTTTCTTCAGAAAAAATTTCGTGCTTTTTGAAATTCGCTCTTCGGGATTATGTTGTTTTAGCGGATAAAACCTGCCAAGACATCGTTATATCCGAGTATACTCACTCATCTGTCCAGCCGTAATTCAGCGCGCGTTCTCTTTTCTCCCAGCCTACCTCGGCGATAAGCTCCTTAAGCTCGTATATCAGCTTGTCCGTTTCCTCGTCCGTTCCTATTGTTATACGCAGACGGTCGTTTATTCCCGGTTTATTGAACCACCGTACATAGATATCCTTGGTTTTGAGGTGATTGAAGATATCCACAGCGTTTATATCGGGGTGAGTCGCGAACACGAAATTCGTGCTGCTGTCGGGAAGCTCAAAGCCCATAAGCCGAAGTTCCTTTGTCAGCCTTTCGCGCGTAGCGATAACTCTTTTCAGCGTCGCTTGGAAATATTCCTCGTCTTTAATTGAAGCGACGCCCGCCGCCTGTGCCACGCTGTCCACGGGATAGCTGTTCATGCTGTCCTTGGCGGCATACAGCGCGGATATCGCGTCGGCGCTGCCCATTGCGTAGCCGAGGCGCATTCCCGCCATAGAACGGCTTTTGGAAAACGTTCGGGTTATAACAAGGTTTTCGTATTCCTTTAAAAGCGGGACAGCCGTAATGCCGCCGAAATCGACATAAGCCTCGTCAACTATCACCACCACATCACGGTTTTCGTCAAGTATCTCACGCAGGAAAGCGAGGTCCCTGCCAATAGATGTGGGGGCGTTTGGGTTTGCTATTACAATTCCTCCGTTTTCGCGCCGATAATCGGCGGGGTTTATATTGAAATCGTCGCCGACCTTTATCTGCTCATACGGTATTTTCAGAATCTCGCACCACACGGTGTTGAAGGAATAGGTTATATCGGGAAACAAGATCGGCTTTTTGGAATTAAAAAACGCCCGAAAGCACAGCGACAGCACGTCGTCCGTGCCGTTTCCCGCAAAAACGTTTTCGGGCTTTAAGCCGTGATATTCCGCGATCGTCCTGACAAGTCCCACAGCGTTTGCCGAGGGGTATTTGCAGAGAATTTCGCCGTTAAAACTATTTATCGCCTTTATTACCTCCGGAGAGGGAGGATAGGGATTTTCGTTAGCGTTGAGCTTTATGAAATCCGTTTTATCCGGCTGTTCTCCCGCGATATAAGCGTCTATTTTTATCAGATTGTCCTTATAGCTCATTCTGTCCTCGTTTTTGAAAAACTCGCGCTACACATAAAAATCCACGGCGCAGATGTCCGCGGATTTTTTTGTATCGCACCAAATAACTGATTATTATACCTCTTCGATCTCGTCGTTAATATCAAAGACAAGCTTTTTTCCGCAGTTGGGGCAGTCGAGCTCACCCTTTATCGCCTGCTCGTAGTCAAAGCTTATTCTGTTATGACAGCTCGGACATTCGGTTTCGTACATCTCGCCGATGTCCTCCTCGATATCATCCTCGTCGTAATAACCGTCCTCTTCGTAGCCATCCTCGCCGTAGACCTCATCCTCGATGTCGCATACGCTCTCCTCAAGATCGGTCATTACGCTTGCCACATCGTCAAGCTCCTCGTCGACCTCTTCGAGATTTTCGGCAATATCCGCCAGAACGTCGAGGATAAGGGCAATAATCTTATCGTCCTTTTCCTGACCCTCAAAAAGACCCTTGATATAAGAAACCTTTTCACCTATAGTCATAAAAAACACCCCTTTATTCAGCTTCGGAGCTTTAATATATCAAAAGCTCCGAAAACGATCTATAACAAATCCTGCGTTTATACAAATTATTTTACGCGCTCCATATATTCGCCTGTTCTGGTATCTATACGGATCTTTTCACCCTCGTTTATAAACAGCGGAACGCGGATCTCCGCGCCGGTTTCAAGAGTAGCGGGCTTGGTAGCGTTTGTAGCGGTATTTCCCGCAAAGCCCGGCTCGGTCGTGGTAACCTCAAGCTCTACAAAGTTCGGGGGTTCTACGCCGAAAACCTTGCCCTTATACGACAGTACCTTGCAGACCATGTTTTCCTTTACAAACTTGAAATTGTCGCCTACTTCGGACGCGTTTACGGGAACGTCCTCATAGGTTTCCTGATCCATAAAGTGATAAAGCTCGCCGTCGGAGTAGGTGTATTCCATATCCTTTCTCTCAACAAACGCCGTAGGAAACTTTGCGGACGGGTTGTAGGTCTTTTCAACCACCGAGCCCGTAATTACGTTTTTTACCTTTGTGCGGACAAACGCCGCACCCTTTCCGGGCTTTACGTGCTGAAACTCAATGATCTGCATTACGTTTCCGTCTTCTTCAAAAGTCATTCCGTTTCTGAAATCTCCAGCTGTTATCATTATGAACCTCCAAAATTTTGTTTATTTTCATTCGCTCACGCTCTTTCGAGCAATATCTACGCTTTATTATACCACACTCACACGAAAATGTCAATAGGTATTGCAAAAACAAAACCATCGCCGCACAGGACGATAGTTTTGTTTTATAAATTCACAGTTCAGATATGCACCAGATTTTTTGTCGCGGATGTGAGATTTATATACCCGTCGTCGGTAACGCAAACACAGTCGGCAATCTTTACGCCGTATCTTGACGGAGCCGTGACCTCGCAGCCGCATACAAGCGTCATGCCCGATTTAAGCATTGACGGCGAATCAGCCACAAGATACGGAGGCTCGGAAAATTCAAGCCCTGTTCCGTGTCCGAAATCGGTTTTGGCGTACCGGTCAATATCCCAGTTGTTAAGCGTAGCCCGCGCGACACTTTCGGCTACCTTTGCGCCCGTACCCGCCCTAAGCGCCTTAAGCCCGTCGGTGACGGCGCACAAGACCGCATTGTAGATATTCTCGCGCTTTGGGGAGATCTCCCCGACTACCGCGGTTCGCGCCATTGACGCACAGCATCCGCCTGCCTTCGCGCCGAAATCCACAAGCAGAAAATCGCCGTCCGAAAGCCTTCTGTCGGTCGGCTTTGAGTAATGCTTCGCGGAATTTTCGCCCGAAGCTATCCTCATGCGCGGCATTATTTCATCCGCGCCGTTTTCAACAAGAAAGCTGCTTAACATTGCCGCTATCTGCCGTTCGCTCATTCCCTTTCTTACGCTCATAAGAAGCTTATCATAAGCCTTGTCGCAGACAAGCTGGGCGCGTCTGACGGCGTTTAATTCCGCTTCGGACTTTACGGCTCTCATCATAGCCAGCTTTTGCGAAAGCGCATCGCTTGTATCAAGCTTAGCATAGTGAAGCCCATCCGCGTAAAAGTTAAACTCTCTTACCGTCATTTTATCGCTTTCGACGAATATTCTGCGTATATTGTGCTTTATCAGAATATCCAGAAGCTGTTTTGTGTCCGTGTAGGCGCGCACCGAAAATCCCTGCGCTTTTTCCCTGACCGGCTCGAACTCGCTTTGTGAAACAAAGAGAAAGATCTCCTCCTTTGACGCGAGTATAAGTCCGTGAGAAAGCCCGAAGCCGCACAGATGCCTCAATGACAGGTCTGAGGTCACAAGCGCGGCGGTGCGCTCGTCCGGCAGCCAATCAGCCAAGATTCTAACCGTTTCGCTCATTTGTTCTCCCCTGCGCTTTTGAGGCGGTGATCAAGCGCGTCGAGCGCGAGATGATAGCTGTATTTTCCAAAGCCTGCGATGCTTCCTATGCATACGGGCGCGATAACGCTTGTCTTTCTGAACTCATCGCGGGAATTTACGTTGCTTAAATGAACCTCGACAACAGGAATCTTTATCGCCGAGATAGCGTCACGAAGCGCATAGCTGTAATGAGTATACGCGCCGGCGTTCAGTATCACTCCCGCGCAGTCGAGCCGCGAAGCGTGAAGCGCGTCTATAAGCGCTCCCTCGCTGTTGCTCTGGAAAAACGAAGGTTCGTATCCCATTTTCTCCGCTTTATCCCGAAGCTCCGCGTTTATCGAATCAAGCGTGTCGCCGCCGTAAATATTCGGCTCACGCTCGCCGAGCAGATTTAAATTCGGTCCGTTGATGACAAGGATCTTCATGAATTTACCCCCAATATTCAGGCTTTCGATAAGCCCTCATAATACCGCTTCATTTCAGCCGCATCCTCCGCCTGCGTCCCGTCGCTTTC
This sequence comes from Oscillospiraceae bacterium, assembly GCA_022508885.1. Classification (GTDB taxonomy): domain Bacteria; phylum Bacillota; class Clostridia; order Oscillospirales; family Ruminococcaceae; genus CAG-115. Next base: position 4,134 of record JAFLUG010000110.1, read on the forward strand.
GCAGATTATCGACGGCTGAAGTCCGCGCTTGTATATTTCCTCCATAAGCGGCTCGAAATCGGGACCGTAGGTCTTGTCCTCAAATGTGAGGTGTTCTTTTTCGCCGCCGCTTGTGTACATTATCTTGCTGAAATGTATGTGCATATCGGACGCACGCCCGCGTCCGAGCCTGTCCTCTATCAGGTCAAGCATTTTCGCGTAGTCCTCACGCGTTTTTATACCACCCAAGGTTCTCGCGTTAAGGTGTCCGAAATCCACCGCCGGCAAAAAGCGCTCGTCTACCGAACACAGCTCCAACACCTCTTCGAGTGTTCCGAGCTGGTTTATCTTACCCATGGTTTCCGGACAGATGATAATTTCCGTCAGGTTTTCGTCATCAAGCGCCTTCTGCGCTTTTTTCAGCGTGTCCTTTGCGAGTTCCGTCGCCTCTTCGCGGGTTATTTTCGAGCAGGAGCCGCTGTGGACGACTATCTTTTTCGCTCCCACGGCACTTGCGGCGCGCGCGGACTGCAAAATGTACTCAACACTTTTAAGGCGCGTTTCCTCAACAACTCCCGAAAGCGAAATAAAATACGGCGCGTGAAGCGTAAGGTAAATTCCGTTTTCCTTTGCAAGCTTCGGCAGCCTTTCAAGCGCCGCCTCGGAGATCCTCACTCCCCTGCCGCACTCTATTTCATATCCGTTAAGCCCGAAGCTTTTGAGATATTCTGGCAGATCGTCGGGGAACTTGCGCTTTGCGAAGCTTTCCGAGTTTCCGCCGGGTCCGAAGGTTATCATCTATTTCCACTCCAAATCAGAATAATCGCGCTTGAAAACAACACTTTCGGCTAACCGCTTAAGCTTGAACGTCCACTTGTTTTCAAGATGAAACGGGTTTACAAGCACGGTTCTTACGCCTTTTAAATTCCCCGCTATAACATCGGTGAATATCTGGTCGCCGACTACGAGCGTAGAAGCCTTGTCCGCGTTCATATCGCGCATCGCGCGTGTTATGCCGAACGTCAGCGGCTTTGCGCCGTTTGCGGTAAATTCAAGTCCGAGCATATCAGCCAACGGCTTTACGCGCTTTGTAGTATTATTCGACACTACCCGCATTTTCACGCCGAACTCGCGCATTTTGTCCAGCCACTCCAGAACACCTTCCTCAGGTCTGGGGTTTCCGTGCATGGAAAGCGTGTTGTCCATATCCAAAACAAGCGCGCTTACATTATTTTCATACAGAAAATTTTCGTCAATACAAAAAACATTCTTAAGATAAAACGTGGGTTTAAACATTCTGCCACCATTTCAACATTCTGCAACAAAACAATTAAAGCGGACAAACACTTGTCCGCTTTAACCGTCTTTAAGTTTTCCGCTCAGTCCCGAGATCAGAACTTGCGCTTACGAGCAGCTTCGGACTTCTTTTTACGTTTTACCGAAGGCTTTTCGTAATGCTCTC
>JAFLUG010000111.1:0-3560 GCA_022508885.1 Oscillospiraceae bacterium
GCCTCATTATGATACATATACGCCGTATCAATAAGTCTGCCGCCGTTTTGCAGTAGGGGTATATTTTTCCGACATTTTGTGTCAAGTTTTTACTCGGCGACAGCAGGTATAATTTCAAGTTAATGATTGTTTATAAATCAACACCTCATCGCCGTGTATTTTATCCAGAAAATCTTCGTCAAGGCTGTTTGTTGTGAGCATGTCCACATTTTTATCCAACGCATCGCATATATCCAGTCTCATACCGCTTAGCGCGAACAGACCGCGAAGCCTGCCCTTGTCAATACGGAGATCGATGTCGCTGTCCTCGGTGGCACATCCTCTGGCATACGAGCCGAACAGATATACACGCTCTACGCCGTATTTCAATGCTATCGGAGATATCCTGCTTCGTATTTCTTCAATGGTATAGACTTTTTCACTCAACGCATTTGCCTCCTTGTATGTGTGGATAGTCACAGGCATTTATTGCTTATTTCAAGCGGTATTTTTTATCTTCTCCGCGTCCTGAGATAACGATAATTCCCGCTTTTTCCATTTGCTTTGAGAGCGTATATACTCGGGTTTTCTTCAAGTCGAGCAGCTTTTGTAAACCTTCCTCCGTAATCTCGTCATGTTCCTTCAGATAATCTATAACCGTCTGCCATTGCGGCTTGATAGTCGCAGATTCTTTGATTTCAGGACTTACCGAATTCATATTAGGCAGTATAATTTTAAAAGTATTTGTGGTAATTTCAATTACAGGTTTGTTGGCGCAGTCGGCATACAGTGAAAAAATTCGGCGTATTCCCGTACCGTAAGATTCAATATAATTCAGGCGGTGTAACATATTTGCCAGATTGCGGTTTCGCGGCTGAGAAATACCGCTTCCGATATCATCGGCAGATAAACCCGGCAGCAACCCTCCGAGCGACACAAACTCCATACTCAAATCATTGACATTTACGATTATACTGCCGCTGTAACTGTAATCCCTGTGAACAACGGCATTGATCAACGCTTCGCGAATCGCCTCTTCAGGATAATCCCAGCTGTCAATCCTGTTTACACCCTTAAATACAGATTTGTTCTGATTGCATAGCATAAGATACTCAAAAGCATCCTCAATCTGCTTGAAAACAGATCCGCCAAACTCCTTGTGAGCCTTGAAAATGGTGTTTGCATTATCCGCGAAAACGGCGATTTTAACGGTATGCTCGCATTGATCGGAAGCTATAAGAGCAAGGTTAGTGTAAAGCCTGTCGTTGAGATTTACAATACCCAGCGCGGAGAATTTGTCCTCCGTGAATTCTATCCCGTGTTTGGAGAACACCGACCGCGCCGTATCGAATGACAGCTCTTGGTTTAACGAGCGCGAGGTTTCAAAGTTATCGCCGTCGGAAAGTTTTATCATCTGTCTTATCTGTTCTGGGGAGGCAGGTACAGAAGAAGCGCCCTGCCGAACAAAAACGCCGCTTGGTTTTATTCCTTTTGATTTGATATAATATGGCTTGGCAGTACCCTCGGCAATATCAATTGATATAGTTTTGTTGTCATTAAGCTTATATTTTATGAACATAGTAATGTCGGGCGCGATAGTGTCGCGTATCGAGTTTGTGACGCGCGTGTACACATCGTCAATATTGTCGATATCAACTACATTTCCGTTATCGTCCACGCCAACATAAATCGTCCCACCGCTTGTGTTGGCAAAAGCAATCACGCTTTTGTAAATATCATCGGTCATAACGCTTTTATATTCAATATTTTCGCTCTCGAATTTCATATATTCACCCCGTTTAGTTTATTGTATTCCTATTATACTATGAATTTTCGCTTTTGTCAAGTGAAAATTGCGAATATTCACTTATTAAATGCGAATTTTCGCAAAGCATAAAGAAAATTTAAATTTTTTGTCTGATTTAAAAAATAAGTAAAGCGGCAATTTATATAGAATTTGCTCTAAATTTTTGTGCAAAAAATCCAGACACACTTGGTCTTTAAAAAACGGTTATAAAGGTAGAGCGAGAAATTGTTCAAATAAAAAAACGGAGGTTAGTTTATGGTCGAGATCAACAGAAAGTTATTGCCCGATACGCGCAGAACAAATCTTTGATTTGCGTATGCACGAGGGTATTTAAATCAGTATAATAAAAGCATTTATGCTTTTATTATACTGATTTTTGTCGAAAAAAGCAAGTCCTTGGAAAACTCTGCAAAAAAAGGACTGCACCAACATCTGTGCAGCCCTACGATAAATTTTTCTTTTCTGAATCTATGTATTTAGAGAACGGACAAAACATCATCACTATTTATTTATCACGCTCCCTTTGATTTTTGTTAGCAGGTTTCCGAAGTTTTTTTGCGGCATTTCTGCACTGTTCAGCTCTTTCAAAACAATCACGCGCCCAGCCGAAACAGTACCATTGCTCTTTACCGCCGTTTTTCGCTTGTGCCCAGAGCTTCCTCGCTTTCTTATCATAGAATTCGGCGGTTTTCTCAGCTTTTGAGATACGAGATTCAATTGATAATTTAGCCATTATTATCACGCTCCTTTCACTTCAGGGAATTTCGGGAATCCTTTTCAAATTGCTTTGCAACAGTCCAGCCGAAGCCTTCTGTAACTGCGGCAGCGGTAGTGGCGTTCACAGCCGGTCCTACAACAGGGATAAAACCCACCGCTGCCTTTACCACACGGCGCCCCACCTGTGTGGCGGTCGCAGATACCACCATACCCTTAGCCGCGCCTTCAACAAGATTGCGATCAAACACCTTCGCGAGAGCAACTGTCATAGCAGTCTGAACTGGTTTTATAGCCATGCTGTCGCTTGGGAGCTTAGAAAGCCCCGCGCCTGCCGCTGCGGCGGCTGCACTTGCCGAATGAATTATCGCATTACACGCTGCTATCTGCTTCTTAGTCATAAAACATCTCTCCTTTCAAATTCACGCTGCTTTTTTTGCAAAGTCATTAGCAACTATCCAGCCCAAGGACTCGGTTACACCTGCGGCGGTTGAGCCATTGATGATGTTCCCGGCCACCGGAAGCCAGCCAATAAGTACCTGCGAGATACCGCGTCCTACAACGGTTGACGCTGCCGTCGCTACGGTTGCTTTAGCCGCGCCCTCGTCAAGCTCCAGTCCGAATACCTTAGCCAATCCGATGACCATTCCGGTTTGTATGGGTATCAGTACAACACTATCGCTGAGAGGGATTTGAGCCAGTCCCGCCCCCACTGCCGCCGCCGCGGCGCTTGCCGAGTGAATGATTGAATTGCACGCGATCTTCTGTTTGTTAGTCATAAAACATCTCTCCTTTCAATGTCAAGCCCTTTTGGACTTGTTGTCATATTCCTTTGCTATTGCCCAGCCCATGCCTTCGGTGATCGCCGCCGCTGTAATGGCATTTGCGGCAGCTCCGGCTTTGGGTCCCTTGCCTAAAGCTATCTGAGCAACACCGCGGCCTACGCCGGTAGCGGCAGGGGTCAGACCCATGCCGGTAGAACAGCCTTCGCTGATCTCACGGTCAAACACCTTTGCCAATCCGCTGGTCATGACGGTCTGTACCGACGATATGATCCTGC
>JAFLUG010000111.1:3660-5238 GCA_022508885.1 Oscillospiraceae bacterium
ATCGGTGTAACTTTCTCGTAGGTTCTGAGGTTTTGATTTCCTTCGCTTACCGTAACCTTATTTTATCACTCCTTCCGTTCCTGCGACATGAGAAATCGGTGTAAAAAGCTTGCTTTTTACGACATAATATGATACAATTAAAATAGTAATATATGTAAAGGAGAAGGTCTGTATGGCGAGAGAAAATAACTTTATAAGTGATTACGAACAAATTCGCAGCTTTGTCCGTATGATGTTTCTTTATGATGACTTTACCGAAGAAGCGGCGAAAGATTACGGTATCAGTGGAAAATATGGCGATTATAAAAAGATACTTAGTGCTTACATAAACGAAAACAACTATGATAATTCAAAGAGAATAAATGGCAAAATAGCGGCGTCTTTGAAGAACAGCATGTTCAGAAACAGCTATAACTATCTCTGCGATACTTATGTAATGAAAAATCTGGTAAAGACCAAGATAGAGGGCTTTATACATATATTGCAGATGTATGATTACGGAAAAATGAAGATCCGCCTCAAAAAAAATCTACAGAAATTTCCAACTCAAAAAGATTATGATGATATCATCCAATTGCACCCGGAGATATATATAAGCAACCTGTCGCGTAATATCAACGAATTTGCGGAGCTTGGATACCTCGAAATAGATAAAACTCAGAAGGCAAATTGGTCAATAAAACTTTCAGACAACCCTCTTGACAACATAGACACCGAGGATAAGGCGTTGGCGTTTCTGGACGCGCTGTCATTGATGAGAAATTTTGTTCAGCCGTATTTGTGCGGACATATGCTTTACCAGACGGCGCTTAATACATTCCGTGAAAAGGGACTTGTATCGGAATATGAAAGCCCGTATGTTATTGCTGACAGCCACTTTGAACAGGTGCTGGACGATGAGGTGCTGTGGCAGATCATGCAGGCGATCGACGGACGGCATAAAATAAAATTTAATTATCAGAACGGTAAAGATGAGAGAACTGTCGTTCCGTTGGAGGTTGTCACAAATGCGGAAAGCGGCAGGCGGTATCTGCTTGCGGCGGATGAAAATGACGGCCTTGTTTCCTTACGGCTTGACCGTATCTCAAATGTCGAAAAATGTGCCGAAGTTTTTGTTTTGGAGGATTACTCGGATAGACTAAATGCTTCAAAAAAATACAGCTTTTCCGGCTCTGTCCTTCTGAACAGTGAAAATTCCCCGACAGAAATAGTTCTGGAATTCCTTCCCGAGATGCATACAATAGTGCAAAAGCTGTTCCCTGACTGCGAGATTACAAAGACGGATAATTACTTTTCGGCAAAGGTTTTTCTCAACGACCCGCGCGAGATAAAGCCGTGGTTGCGCAGAAATATGGGAAGTGTAAAAGTTCGCGAGGGCTGCTCTCTCGCGGACGAAATATCCGCGGAGCTAAGCGAGTGGAGGGCGGTTTATGGAGATATTTAATGAAACCAAAAATCGATATGTCATTACAATCCTGATGCTGATCAACAGGATATACAATGGCGCGATACTTTCGGAAAATGAATTTGATGAACTGTTCCAAGAGCTTTCCGGCGATGTTAATAACAGCTCCTGGA
>JAFLUG010000112.1 GCA_022508885.1 Oscillospiraceae bacterium
TATCCTTCAGATTATCGGGAAGATACTGCTGTTTTATATAATGATTGGGAAAATCGTGGGGATAGAGATAATTCTGACCGCGTATCTCGGCGCCCTCGCCGTCGAAATGCTTGTTCTGCAAATGGCGCGGGAAATCACCCGTTGCTCCGTTTTTCACATCGGCGAGCGCCTCGTTTATCGCATTATACCCGCTGTTTGACTTAGGTGAGGTAGCAAGCAGTATAACCGCGTCTCCAAGCGGGATACGCGCCTCGGGAAGTCCGAGCTGCATAGCGCTGTCCACGCACGCCTTTACAATGGGAATAGCCTGAGGATAGGCAAGACCTATGTCCTCCGCCGCGATAACCAGCAGACGTCTCGAAAGCGAAATGATATCCCCGGCGTCAATAAGCCTTGCAGCATAGTGAAGCGCGGCATTTTCATCAGAACCGCGTATAGATTTCTGAAGCGCAGAAAGCAAGTCATAATGCTGATCGCCGTCGCGGTCATAGCGCATATTGCTGCGCTGGGTAAGCTCCTTCGCAAGCTCGAGGTCTACCCTTCCGTTTTCAGCCGAAAGCGCACACAGTTCTACGGTATTAAGACACTTTCTTACGTCCCCGCCAACGCCGTGGCAGATATAATTTACCGCCTCGTCGGAAACCTCATACTCTCCACCGTTTTCCTTTGAAATTTCCGAAAATCCGCGTCTTACAGCTTTTTCAAGCTCATTAGGCTCTACGGGCTTAAATTCAAACACAGTACAGCGCGACAAAATGGCGTTGTAAACATAAAAATACGGATTCTCCGTTGTAGACGCAATAAGCGTTATAGAGCCGTTTTCGATGTATTCAAGCAAGCTCTGCTGCTGTTTTTTATTAAGATACTGTATCTCGTCGAGGTACAGCAAAATCCCGTTGCTGCCCAGAAATGTATCAATTTCTCCGACGATCTCTTTTATATCGGCGGTAGAAGCCGAGGTTCCATTCAGCTTGTGCAGCCGCATATTAGCGGAGTTTGCGATGATTCTCGCAATTGTGGTCTTCCCTACTCCCGACGGACCGTAGAAGATCATATTCGGAATTTTTCCCGAATTTATTATTTTCAAAAGCGGCTTATTTTCGCCTATCAGATGCGGCTGTCCCACGACATCCGCGAGCGTTTCGGGGCGGATTTTATCAGCAAGCGGCATCTTAACTCTTTCTGTGCGCGGCTAAAAGCGCGTCTATCTTGGCGTGGGGGTCTACAAGGCGGCTTACTGAAATATCATGATTGAGCGAAGCAATAAAATACGCCATGTATTTCGACACGTCAACCTCCTTGAACCACTTGCGCTTTCTAAGCTCCGGAGAACGGTATGTGAGGTTTGTCCCGAACACCGCATCTATAAGTCCCTGCTCATATGCTTTATCAAACTGCTCGAGGCCGTTTGTGAAAATGGCATAAGTAGCATAAGCGAAAAACTGCTTAGCGTTGCGCTTTTTAAGCTCCTTTGCGATATCGAGCATAGACTCGCCGCTTGAAATAATATCGTCAGCAACGAAAACCGTCTTACCCTCAACGGATGTTCCGAGGTATTCGTGCGCGACTATCGGGTTTCTGCCGTTTACTATTGTCGAATAATCGCGGCGCTTATAGAACATTCCCATTTCAACGCCCAAAACAGACGCGTAGAACATATTTCTGTTAAGCGCTCCCTCGTCCGGGCTTATTACCATAAAATGCTCTTTGTCGACCGACAGATCGGGAAACGCCCCGAACATGGATTTAAGCACCTGATAGGACGGAATTACATTGTCAAAGCCCATAAGCGGAATGGCGTTGCAGACACGCGGGTCATGCGCGTCAACAGTGATGACGTTCTGAACGCCCATCTGCTGTAATTCCTGAAGCATAAACGCACAGTCAAGGCTCTCGCGGTATGAGCGTCTGTGCTGTCTGCCGCCGTAAAGCAGCGGCATAATAACGTTTATTCTGTGGGGCTTGCCCGAGGCAGCCTGTATGATGCGCTTTAAATCGGCATAATGGTCGTCGGGCGACATATAGTTCTCATTATCGAAATATTTATACTTTATGCTGTAATTTCCTACGTCTACAAGGATAAACAAATCCTTTCCGCGGACTGTGCTTTTGATAAGTCCCTTTGCGTCGCCCGAGGCAAAACGCGGACACTCCGCCTCTATCATATAGTTGTAAGACGGCTTTCCGTTGCGCTCGCTCCACTTTGTGAGATAACCGTTTATCCTCTGCGCAAGCTCCTCTGTGCCGCTCATGGCGATAAGTCCGAGGGGAGCGACCTCATTGTATTCCTTGTAAAGAATCTCTGTATTTTTTACAGTCGTCATTTTTGTTGATCCTTTCGTTTTTATACTTCGGCCATTATTTTACTTTAAGCTCTGCAATCGCCGCATAATGCTTTACATCAAATTCCTCGGGAGCAATTTTCCTGATAAGAGCTTTATGCTCTTCCTCCCACTTGGCGGTTTCTATATCCGTCAATGACGCGCCCACTCCCCTGCAAGCCTTCATTCTGCCATTCCAGCTTTCTCGGGTGAACCTGACGTCCAGCGGATATTCCTCATGAAAAACAAGCTCAAAACACTCAGAATAACATTTCGGAATAAAAATCGGGTGTACTGTTTCTCCCGCGCCGCTCCAGTTTGGATTGTACTTAAGCACCAGCTTCTCGCTCGCGCCGGCAATACTGTCCTCAAATGGCAGCCACGCCATGTACAGTAACAAAAGTCTTCCGTCCGTTTTTAACATTGAATTCAGCTTGCGGACGATTTTTTCGTGGTCAAAATACCAGAAGCACTGACAGGCGGTTATCACGTCAAATGAACCGTCGGGAAAATCAAGCTGTTCGACAGGTATTGCGAGATAATCTATATCCATTCCATTTGAGAGCATTTTCGCCTGTTCGATTTGGTTTTCGGAAATATCAACGCCCGTCCACCTCGCGCCGTATGAATACATATTCCGCGGAAGAACGCCCGTTCCCGTGCCTAAGTCCAGCACGCGCTGACCGTCTGTACACAATCCGCGCGCTGTTATCTTCTCGTAAAACTCACGTGGGTAAATATCACGGAATTTCGCGTAATCGGCGGAAGTCTTGCCCCAATCGAACGGCTTTCCTTTATCAATTTTATTATTTATCATCACGCAGAATATCCCTGACTTCCATTAAACAGAACCCGAGAAGATTGGTACCGTTCCAGAGCGTAGGGTTTTCGGCTTTGGGGTCGTCTTCTTTCATTCCGATTCCCCATATCCTGTCAAACGGACTTGCCTCAACCAAAACTCTCTCTCCCGTATTCAGCAGAAACGCCTTAAGATCCTCATTCTGTGAGAACTTTGCGACGTTCCCTCTGATTACGATGTCACAGCGGTTTTCGTCCCATATTTTCTGAACAAAGCCCGAGACCTTCTGTCCCAAGTCTTTATACTGCTTGGGATGTTTTGCCGACATTATCTCGTCGCGGATCTTTTCATCACCGAACAGAGCCGCCTTCGATGCCATCATAAACTGCTCCGCGGTATGGTATTCCACGCCGTCAACGGTAAATCGGCAATCCTCCCACTGACCCAGACAGCATTTCGTCACGCCGACATTACTGGCGGGAGCGGGCTTCCAGAAAAAGATGTACTTCAAACGCTCACCGCGCCTGAATTTATCTTCAAACAGCTCTCGTGTGTATTTCATAATTTCAGCCTTTCATCCGGTGTACAAATGAAAGCCTCGACAGATCATTCGTACAACGGATATTTCTTGGTAAGCTCGGTGACCATAGAGCGCACCTTGTCAGCGGAGTTTTCAAAATCCTTGGCGGTGAGATAGATGCACTCGCCGATTATCTTCATATCCTCTTCCTTAAGGCCGCGCGTGGTCACTGCGGGAGTTCCGATACGAACGCCGCTGGTGTAGGCGGGCTTCTGCGGGTCGTTGGGAATTGCGTTTTTATTGACGGTAATATACACCTCGTCAAGCTTTGTTTCAAGCTCTTTACCCGTGATGTTGAACGGGCGAAGGTCAACAAGCATAAGGTGATTATCCGTGCCGCCCGAAACAAGATCAAACCCCTTTTCGAGTAAAGTATCCGCAAGCACCTTGGCATTCTTTACTATCTGCTCGCCGTATGCCTTGAACTCGGGCTTTAACGCCTCGCCGAAGCAAACGGCCTTACCCGCGATAACATGCATAAGCGGGCCGCCCTGTGTTCCGGGGAAAATCGCGGAGTTTATCTTTTTCGCGAGATATTCGTTGTTGGTAAGGATAAGACCGCCGCGCGGACCGCGGAGAGTTTTATGCGTGGTGGTGGTTACGATATCGGCGTAAGGCACGGGGCTTGCGTGCTGTCCCGAAGCGACAAGACCCGCGATATGCGCCATATCTACCATGAGATAAGCGCCGACTGCTCTCGAGATATCCGACAGCTTTTCAAAATCAATGGCTCTCGGGTAAGCGGAAGCCCCCGCGACAATGAGTTTCGGCTTGCACTTGTTAGCCTGCTTGTACAGCTCCTCATAGTCAATAAAACCGTCGTCGTTTGTGCCGTAGGAAACGAAGTTGAAATACTTACCGGAAATATTCACGGGAGAACCGTGGGTAAGGTGTCCGCCGTGAGCGAGGCTCATGCCCATAACGGTGTCGCCGGGCTGAAGCAGAGCCACATAAACCGCAGTGTTTGCCTGAGCGCCCGAGTGAGCCTGGACATTAGCGAACTTCGCGCCGAAAAGCTGTTTTGCGCGCTCGATAGCGATGTTCTCCACAATATCAACGTCCTCACAGCCGCCGTAGTAGCGCTTTCCGGGATAACCCTCGGCATACTTGTTTGTAAGCACGCTGCCCATTGCCGCCATTACAGCGGGAGAAACGATGTTCTCGCTTGCTATAAGCTCAAGGTTGCGCTGCTGACGCTTAAGCTCAAGCCCCATAGCGTCGGCTACCTCCTTGTCATAGCCGCCGAGAAATCCGATAGTATCCACAAGATCGTTGTACATAATAATAAACTCCTTCCAAGATGTAGTACTCCTATATTATAGTATACGGCATAATAAGCCTTTTTTCAAGCGTTTTTTTAAAATTTATATTTTGTATATTATTAAATTAAAATCATAAAAACATTTATATAAAATAACTAAAAACGTGCTGTTTTAAAAACAGCACGTCAGTCTGTATAAAAACCTCTCTCCGAGAGAGATGAGGGGTGCAGGGGCTCCGCCCCCAACCCCCGCCAAAAGGCTTCGCCCTTTGG
>JAFLUG010000113.1 GCA_022508885.1 Oscillospiraceae bacterium
ATGTGATAACGCACACCGGGGAGATCCTTAACACGTCCGCCTCTGATAAGAACAACGGAGTGTTCCTGCAGTTTGTGTCCTATGCCGGGAATGTACGCCGTAACTTCGTAACCGTTGGAGATCTTGACTCTGGCAACCTTTCTCATAGCCGAATTCGGCTTTTTGGGGGTCTGAGTTCTTACAGCGGTGCAGACGCCGCGCTTCTGCGGGCTGTGCTGGTCGGTCTGGGTCTTTTTAAGAGTGTTCATACCCTTCTGAAGAGCCGGAGCCTTGGATTTCTTTACGGAAACCTCGCGTCCCTTACGAACAAGCTGGTTAAACGTAGGCATTATTTCACCTCTTTTCCTTAGTATAAAAATCAATGTTAGTATTATTCCATTTATGAAAACATATACCAACACATTTATAAATTATATACCAAATATCTTGTTTTGTCAAGGACTTTCCTTTATTTTTGTCGCTTTATCAAGCAATTTACGCTTTTGTACAAGCGTTTTAGTGATTTTGCACAACATGACGATTGACAATACTGTTTACTGTCAATTATTCACTACCCCTCTCTCGCTCAAACCCTGCGCGCAAGCGCGGAAGAGAGGGTTTGTGTTTGTGTGTATACGTTTGTCCGTTTGCATGACAGAAAAACGCGCCCGAAAAATATCGGGCGCGTTTTAATTATACTGTGCATTATCAGCCGTCAACTGCCGACTGTACTCTGCCAGCTGTCTCGCTTTCCTCGGAAAGCTTAGCATCCTCTGCCTCGCGGGCTGCCTTTTCAGCCGCGAGAAGACCCGTGCCTGCGGGAATGAGCTTACCTATCATGATGTTTTCCTTAAGACCGTTGAGCGGGTCTATCTTTCCGCGGATAGCCGCCTCGGTAAGAACCCTCGTAGTTTCCTGGAACGCCGCGGCAGCCATAAAGCTCTCTGTAGCGAGAGAAGCCTTGGTGATACCGAGCAGAACCGGCTCGCTTGTGGGTATTCTCAGGTCCTCGCCGTTTTCGTTGCGCTTCTGAAGCTCGTCGCACAGAGCCGCAAACTCGTTCTTTCCGATTACAGAGCCGCTGAGCAGATAGGTGCTTCCCGGGTCTACAATGCGCACCTTTCTCATCATCTGACGGACAATGACCTCAATGTGCTTGTCGTTTATGTCAACACCCTGCAAGCGGTAAACCTTCTGAACCTCGCTGATGATATAGTTCTGGACTTCCTTTTCGCCCTTTACCGCCAAGATATCGGGAGGATTTACCGAGCCTTCTGTCAGGGCGTCTCCTGCCTCGACACGGTCTCCGTCGACAACCTTGGGACGGTAACCGAAGGTTATTGGGTATGCCTCCTCGGTGCCGTCGTCCGCGGTGATTACCGCGTGGCGTGTTTTCTTTATCTCCTCAAAGCGTACTGTTCCCGAGATCTTCGTGATAATAGCCGCGTTTTTAGGGTGACGGCTCTCGAAAAGCTCCTCAACACGCGGAAGACCCTGCGTGATATCCTCCGCCGAAGCGATACCGCCCGTGTGGAAGGTTCTCATCGTAAGCTGAGTACCCGGCTCGCCGATAGACTGCGCCGCGATAACGCCGACAGCCTCGCCGCGGTTTATAAGCTGACCGTTTGCGAGCGAAGCGCCGTAGCATCTCGCGCAAACTCCGTTTTTCATCTCGCAGGTAAGAACAGAGCGCACCTCTACCTTATCGACGCCTGTTGCGACTATTTTCGCCGCGTCCTTATCCGTCAGCAGCTTATCTCTCGAAATGGTAAACGAGCCGTCGGGAGCGATGAAATCCTTTGCGAGGAAACGTCCCGTCAGGCGCTCCGCAAGCTTTTCAACAAGCTCGTCGCCCTCGCTTATCTCGTATACCTCAATGCCGTTCTGTGTGCCGCAGTCGTCGCCGCGGATAATTACCTCCTGCGAAACGTCGACAAGACGGCGGGTAAGATAACCCGAGTCCGCCGTTCTGAGCGCCGTATCCGCAAGTCCCTTACGCGCACCTCTCGAGGATATGAAGTATTCGAGAACGTTAAGTCCTTCACGGTAGTTTGCCTTGATAGGCATTTCGATAGTCGCGCCCGAGGTGTTTGCGATAAGTCCGCGCATTCCCGCGAGCTGGCCTATCTGCGCCGTAGAACCGCGGGCGCCCGAATCAGCCATCATAAAGATGTTGTTGTATCTTCCGAGGTTAGCGGTAAGAGCCGCCGAAACCTTTTTGGTAGCGTCGTTCCAGATGTTTATAAAGCTCTCCTTGCGCTCGTTGTCGGAGATATAACCTCTGCCGAAACGCTTGTTTATCTGAGCTACCGCCGCGTCCGCCTCGGCGAGGATATCCTTCTTCTGAGGAGGAATTTCCGCGTCGCATACCGCAACGGTGATCCCTGAGCGTGTGGAGTACTTATAGCCCATTGCCTTTATCTTGTCAAGCACCTGCGAAGTTGTTGCGGTCCCGTGAATTTTAAGGCAGCGGTCGATTATCTGTCCGAGCTCCTTCTTTGTTACTTTAAAGTCTATCTCATAGTCGAGCATGTGGTCGGGGTCTGTTCTGTCAACATAGCCAAGATCCTGAGGGATATGCTCGTTGAAGATTATCCTTCCCGCGGTCGTGGGGACGATCCTTGTTACGACATTATCTCCCATATCCTTCTGCACGCGCACCTTTATCGCCGCGTGAATGGTGATAACGCCGTCCTGATAAGCCATGATAGCTTCTGCCGCGTCGCGGAAGACCTTTCCCTCGCCCTTTTCGCCTTCCTTGCCGATGGTCAGATAGTACGAACCAAGTACCATGTCCTGTGTAGGAACAGCCACGGGCTTTCCGTCCGAGGGCTTGAGCAGGTTTCTCGCCGCAAGCATAAGGCTTCTCGCCTCGTCCTGCGCCTCGTCGGACAGCGGGAGATGAACAGCCATCTGGTCGCCGTCGAAGTCCGCGTTGAATGCCGTACAGCAAAGCGGGTGGAGCTTTATCGCTCTTCCCTCTACGAGGATAGGCTGAAACGCCTGTATACCGAGTCTGTGCAGCGTCGGCGCGCGGTTAAGCAGCACGGGGTGGTTCTGAATTACGTTTTCAAGCGAATCCCACACCTTGTCGTCCGAATGCTCGACAAGCTTTTTTGCCTGCTTTATGTTGTTTGAAACGCCGTTTTTCACAAGGTCGTTGAGAACAAACGGCTTGAACAGCTCGAGCGCCATTTCCTTCGGCAGTCCGCACTGATCCATTCTGAGCTCCGGTCCTACCACGATAACCGAACGTCCCGAATAGTCCACGCGTTTTCCGAGAAGGTTCTGACGAAAACGTCCCTGCTTACCTTTAAGCATATCTGACAGGGACTTGAGCGGGCGGTTGTTCGAACCGGTATACGCTCTTCCGTGTCTGCCGTTGTCGATAAGCGCGTCTACAGCCTCCTGAAGCATACGCTTTTCGTTTCTTACAATGAGGTCGGGAGCCTTCTTGTCAAGCAGGTCTTTAAGACGGTTATTTCTTAAAACGACCTTTCTGTATAGCTCGTTGAGGTCTGACGTAGCGTAGCGTCCGCCGTCAAGCTGTACCATAGGACGGATATCCGGGGGAATTACGGGGATAACATCTAAGATCATCCACTCGGGGCGGTTTCCGCTCGCGCGGAACGCCTCAATAACGTCAAGACGTCTTAAAAGCTTTACCTGCTTCTGACCCGCCGATGTTCCCTCAAGCTCCGCTTTAAGTTCTTCCTCGAGCTTGTCGAGGTCTATCTCCTGCAAAAGCTCTTTTATCGCCTCCGCGCCCATACCCGCGCGGAAAGTGTCTATTCCCGAAAACTTAGACACATACTGGCTGTACTCGCTTTCGGTAAGAAGCTGTTTTTTAGCAAGTCCCGTCTTTTCGCCCGGGTCGATTACGATATATTTTGTAAAGTACAGCACTTCCTCAAGCTTTTTGGGAGTAAGGTCAAGCACCTGTCCTATGCGCGAGGGCGTGCCTTTATAATACCAGATATGCGAAACGGGAGCCGCAAGCTGTATGTGTCCCATTCTCTCGCGGCGAACCTTGCTGCGTGTAACCTCAACTCCGCACTTTTCGCAGATCTTTCCCTTAAAGCGTATTCTCTTGTACTTTCCGCAGTTACACTCCCAGTCCTTCTGCGGACCGAAGATCCTTTCGCAGAAAAGTCCGAATTTCTCCGGCTTCTGGCTGCGGAAATTTATGGTTTCGGCGCGGAGGACCTCGCCGTGAGACCAGCTTTTTATCTGCTCCGGAGAAGCAAGTCCGATTTTCATTGACTCGAAAACACTAAATCCCATTCTTCTACCTCTTTCAATTTATCCCGCGGCTGTAAAAACGCAGGCTAATACTTGTGATAAGCTTGAGCGCGAACGCGAATTAATCCTCGTCGCTGTCGAAATCCTCATCGTCCTCTTCGTCGTCGGAGTCGTCAAAATCCTCATCGTCGTCAATTCCGTCGTCGAAATCATCAACGTCCTCGTCGTCGTACTCCTCGTCGTCATCGTCGTCAAAGGACAGACCCGCGTCCTCGGCGTCGGCGATCTCAAAGCCCGCGGCGCTGAAGTCGTCGTCATCCGAGCGATAATCCGCGTCGAAGCCGTGTCCCGAATATCCCGCGTCGTCATCGTCCTCGTTTTCCATGAGGTTTACTTCCACGCCTTCATCGTCGTATATCTTGATGTTGAGCGCAAGACCCTGGAACTCGCTTACCATTACCTTGAAGGATTCGGGGATGCCCGGCTTTGGAACAGCCTCGCCCTTTACAATCGACTCGTAGGTCTTCTGACGTCCCATAAGGTCGTCGGACTTTACGGTGAGTATTTCCTGAAGCGTATAAGCCGCGCCGTATGCCTCGAGCGCCCATACCTCCATTTCTCCGAAACGCTGTCCGC
>JAFLUG010000114.1 GCA_022508885.1 Oscillospiraceae bacterium
ATTATCACACCGATACTATTGAGAATTCCGACGGAACATATACCGATATGGGCTACGTTCCGGCAATGCTCAACGGCGAACGCGTAAATCTTATCATTGTTTTTGAAGGCTCGGACGCCTATATCGCGGGCGCGACCGATTATTACACAGATGAAACCGAAACTGTAGCAAAAAGCCTTACCGAGCTTAAAGAGGGCGATAAGCTCGATTTCATCTGCGATTATTACACAAGAGATTTGCAGTATCAGGACAGCTATTATCTCGGCGAACAAATGACCGTCAGCTCAGAGATGGTTATATCAAACGTAAGTCTCGGCGAAAACGAAGCAAGAATAACATATCTTTTCACCGATATATACAATCAGGAGTACTGGTCTGAGGCGATAATAGTCCGTTGAATGCAATTTCAAAAACGGCTTGCGGAGCTTTAAGGAGCGAACGATACCTTTGACAATGTTCCACATTTGGGACGTATTGCCAAAGGCGGCTCGCCTTTTCGCGGGCCGTTTTCTTTTTTGGGCGCGGCTTTGTCGGATTTTATTGCTGATAATGTATAAAACCACTTGATTTTTTCTATATTTTGTGTTACAATATAATGTATTCTTGTGTAATTAATCAGATGCATAATCTTGTCCCAAAAACGCATAATATGGAAAAGGGGTGGGATTATGAGTAAAAAACACGTTAAATCAAGCGTTAAAACGGACAAGAATAATGACGCCGAAAGCGAAAGAGAGACGCCGCTTTCAGAGCAGCAAAGCAATGTCCTCGGCGATTATGGGATAACCTCCGCTGAAAACGCAAAATATAATATCCACTGTCTGTCGATCATAGGACAGATAGAAGGACATTATGAGCTTCCCGATAATACAAAGTCCACTAAATACGAGCATATCATTCCGGCGTTGGCTATGTTCGAGCAGGATACAACGGTAGACGGTCTGCTGATTGTACTGAACACGGTCGGAGGCGATGTCGAAGCGGGACTTGCCATTGCTGAGCTTATCGCGGGCATGAGCAAGCCAACGGTGTCGATCGTTCTTGGCGGAGGACATTCTATAGGCGTACCGCTTGCGGTTTCCGCTAAAAAAAGCTTTATCGTGCCAAGCGCTACGATGACGATCCATCCTGTAAGAATGAACGGAATGATGCTCGGTGTTCCGCAGACGATGCGTTATTTTGAAAAAATGCAGGAGCGTATCACTGATTTTGTCGCCAAAAACAGCAAGATAAAGCCCGAGCGGTTTACCGAGCTTATGATGGAACGTGATGAGCTTGTGCTTGACATAGGCACTGTGCTGGACGGAAAAGCTGCTGTAGCGGAGGGACTTATCGACAAGTTGGGCTCTTTGTCTGACGCTATAAACAGTCTTTATAAGCAGATAGAGAGTAAGAATAAAAAATAATATGCATATCGGTTTAGTTTATAGCCCCATTTTCAGGGGCTATAGGCTGATTTGACGGAGGATATAATGGATTACATAACTGTGATAATTCAGGCAGTCGTACAGGGACTTACGGAGTTTCTGCCTGTTTCAAGCTCGGGACATTTGTCTGTGATACAGCATCTTACGGGAGTTGACGGAGAAGCGGCGCTTATTTTGTCGATCTCACTTCATCTCGGAACATTGCTTGCGGTATTTGCGGCATTCTGGGGAACGATCTGGGGAATGATAAAAGAGTTTTTCCTTACCATAAAGGATATTTTTACGGGGAAATTCTCGTGGAAAAATATGAACTCCGACCGAAGAATGATGTTTATGCTGATAATTGCTACGGCAATGCTTGTTCCGTGCTATTTGGTAAAGGATTTCTTTGCTTCCCGTCAGGGCGACGGAGACATAATGTTTGAGGGTATGGCATTTTTGTTTACGGCTTTATTATTGTTTATGTCTGACAGATGCTCGGGACAAAAGCTTGGAAAGGATATGAAAATAACCGACGCGCTTGTTGTGGGGGCGTTTCAGTGCGTCGCGTTGTTTCCCGGAGTCTCGAGGTCGGGTTCTACGACTGCCGCGGGTCTGTTCTGCGGATTATCTAAGCAAACAGCCGTAACATTTGCGTTTATTCTCGGTATTCCCGCAATTTTGGGAGGAAGCGTTCTGGAGCTTGGCGACGCTCTGCAAAGTGAAGCGGACATTGATTGGATCATGCTTGGCGTCGGTTTTGTTATAGCGGCTGTTGTCGGATTTTTTGCAATAAAGCTTGTGGATTGGCTGCTAAAGAAGAATAGATTTAAGGTTTTTGGGATTTATACGGCGGTTTTGGGAATAGCCTGCATCGCCGCCGGAATGTACGAGCTTATTTCGGGGACATCAATCAGGGAACTGATTATGATGTAAAAGCTTTGTTAAACTACATAAAGAAAAGGAATTGGGAAAATGGCGCAGAAAAAAAATATAAAAACGGGAAAATCCAAATCTGCCAAATCCGGGCAGACTTCTTCGGCACGTTCAAAGAAGGCACTTGAGGAAAAGCGTCGGCGCGAGGAGGCCCTGCGTAAAAGTCAGGCTCGCCGAAGAGTTGCTTCCGTTATTCTTTTCGCCGTGGGGTTGTTGATTTCTCTTTTAGTTATTATTCCAGGCGGCGAGGGCTGGTTTGCTATACATAGTGTCGTTCTCGGACTGTTTGGCATACCGGCGCTTACAGTCGGCATTTTCACAATTGCGTCTGCTTTAATGATTTCTACGGACATGACAAAAGCGCAGATAAGGTCGAATATAATTTTTCTCGTAATAATCCAGCTTGTGGCTTGCGCGGCGTTTGAAATCTTCCCTCGTGATAAACTCGTCGGAGATGATTTCGGGCAGATTGTTTCAAACCTGTACCAAAACGGTTCTGATTTTGCAGGCGGCGGATTTTTCGCGCTTATTTTGGGCGTTCCGCTTTTGCTGCTCGGAAAAACAGGCGCGGTTATAGCCATTATTATCATAATGCTTGTTATGATTTTACTTCTGATAAAAATTCCGCTGGCGGAAATGTTTAAGCGCATTGGCAGCGGCGCGCAGAATGTTGGAAAGAAAACCGCGGATAAAATTAAGACCCATCGTGAGGAAAGCGCCGTCGCAAATGAAGAATACCGCCGCATACAGGCGGAACGCCGTGCTGAAAGAGAAATACAAAAGCAGATCGAGTTAAATGAAAAACAGCGCCGAATCGAATCTCTCAAAAATATAAAAAGTTCCGTCGGTATGGATGTAGCCGAGACAAAAGAGCCGAGGAAAACAGTTTCTCCCGTAAAGCTTCCGCCAAACCGCGATAATTCAAGACTTGTAGAGGCTCAGACCGAGGACAGCAAAAAATTCCGCAGTTTTCTGGACAAATACCGCGGAAAGCCGGAAAAAAGCGAGGCTGAATATGTTCAGACACCTGAAATGCCGGGGGATTTTTCTGAACATACGCAGGACGAGCAGATACGCGATTATCGCGAGCCGCTGAAGAAATACATGGAAAAAAAGCATCCTATTTTGCAAAAGCCGTATGAGCCTAATGCCGACAGTTTTGTGGATAATGACGCGGATCTTGTGCCGCTTGCTGAGGCGCTCGAAAAACTTAACTCCGAGAAATCTCCTGCGCGCGTTTCAAAAATAGTTGACGCGCCTGTTTCAGACCGCATAAGCTCTGACGCTAAACCGAGCGTTATTTCTGACAGCGACGAAGCGGAGCTTGAACTTGATTTCGAGGATATCTCTTATGAGAGAACAAAGTCAAATAGCACAAGCTTTACACAGCCGATACGCGAACAGACTGTTCAGAATATTTCTTCAGGAAATACGGAGCGCAGACAGCCTACGCTTTCGGAAGTATATATGATCCCTCCGGTAACGCTGCTTGACGAGGCAAAAAAGGCGGTAAAGCCCGATGATGTTGAGCAGGAGATACGGTTAAACGCGGACAAGCTTGTAAATACCCTTAAGAGCTTCGGCGTTTCGGCTTCGTATATGGGAGCGGCGCGCGGACCTTCCGTAACGCGCTATGAACTTCAGCCCGCCCCGGGAGTAAAGCTAAGTAAAATCGCGGGACTTGCCGACGACATTGCGCTTAACTTGGCTGTCTCGGGTATCCGTATCGCTCCCGTTCCCGATAAAGCGGCTGTTGGAATAGAGATACCGAACAAGATACGCGATACCGTTTTCTTCCGTGAGCTGATCGATACTGAGAGCTTTAAAAAAACATTTTCTGATAAGCTCGATACAGTCCTCGGAAAGGATATAAGCGGCGAAGCGGTGCGCTGTAACGTGTCGAAAATGCCGCATCTGCTGATAGCGGGAACCACCGGCTCCGGTAAGTCTGTGTGCGTCAACTCAATAATAATGAGCATTCTCATGAAGTCTACTCCCAGCGATGTAAGGCTTATAATGGTAGACCCCAAGCAGGTAGAGTTTATGATGTACAACGGGATCCCGCACCTGCTTATCCCCGTTGTGACCGACCCGAAAAAAGCCGCGGGCGCGCTCGCTTGGTCTGTGACCGAGATGGACAACCGTTATACCTTGTTCAGTGAGAATAATGTACGCAATATTGACGGATACAATGAGCTTATCGAAAAGGGTCTGATTGAAGGCGAGCTTATGCCGAGGATTGTAATTTTTATCGATGAGCTTGCTGATTTGATGATGGCGTCTCCTAAAGACGTTGAGGACAGCATAGTCCGCCTTGCTCAGAAAGCGAGAGCCGCGGGTATGCACCTCGTAATCGCTACGCAAAAGCCCACTGTTCAGGTCGTAACGGGTCTTATCAAGGGAAATATCCCGAGCAGGATAGCGCTTATGGTGGCGTCTCAGATAGACAGCCGCGTTATACTTGACGCTTCGGGCGCGGAAAAGCT
>JAFLUG010000115.1 GCA_022508885.1 Oscillospiraceae bacterium
GTAAAAGTCTGAGAAGTTGGAATCCGAACCCTTTTGTCCGATATAGAAACAGCAACATTTCGCATTATCATCAGAAGAAATCGAGGATATTTGTCGAATAAGTGTGTCATTTATGCCTCTCGTGGTATTCTGTCTCTTTCTTTTCTGGAGTTTTGTATCCGTTTTTGGCGTGTGGGCGCCTTTCGTTGTAAAAAACCATATAGTTATCAATTGCCGTTCTAAGTTCTTTCTCGGAACGGTATTTTGTTCCGTACAATTCCTCGAGATTCAGCGAGGAAAAGAACTACTCCATAACCGAATTGTCGTGTGGAATATGGGCACACGAGAAGGACTGTGTTACTCCCATAGATTGAACATAATCGCAAAACATTTTCGGAGGTTGTTTTTTATTTTGCTCATCAAAGATACATTGTGCGCACATAAAAAGCGCCCGACTATTACGCAGAGATCTATGACGCGGATATCGCCTTTAACTCATAGAGATGTTTTGATAATAGATTTGATATGACGCACAATCCGGAAAACATTGTTTACCGATTTGAGCATTTCAAGAATTTTACAGTGTTTTTTATCATATATTTACAATAAGGGCTTGGCAATTTAACAGCAAACCCTGACAACGGAAACGCGCTTTCAAAAGCGCTTGGTATTGTAAAAAGGAGGCAGTTATGGCATATTTTTTGGACAATTATCCTGTTTTGGAGAATAGCAATGCACTGTCGCTTACGCAGGAGCAGGAAGAGTTTTGCAGAGTAGTGTATAAGCTGAACGAAAATGGTGACGCTTATTTTTCGGAGTTATGGAATCCGGATAAGGATTACTCCGACGAATACGTTGTTGTGCGACTGAAATCAACGGGCGGAAAGTTCGTATATCTTGAACCGAAAAATATAGCTAACGTTATAAACAGCGGCGGTGAGCCCAAGCCGGCGGGAGTAAATTCTTGGTTAAAATTCTGGCTTGATAAAACAGGTACTCGTGGAGGAGTTAGTCAATGCAGTACGGACTCTTATTTTTACTATTCTGACGGCAATGAGGAAAAACGTTATGAGCGCATTCTTTTTCCGGTAGAGGATAGCCGTGGTAAAAACGATGATCAGGAAATAAATGCAGCATGCTGCGGATTATTAGTTGGAGCGCATATCATATATGATAAAACAGAGGCTGCCGAAGTTGAAGAAGGCGGCGAAGTGTATATAATTCCTATCTGTGAAGCGCATAATAAGTGTCATCCCATAGTACCTTACGGAAAACCGGCAATGCGTTGGGGAACGGGCTATTATATGAAACTCAGAGGGGCAACAAAAGCGGTAAAGCTGATAGGATATTTAAAAAAAGTCGGAGAATACATTGAGCAGCTAAAAAAAGAGGGCGCCGCGTCTGAAAAATAATCCTCAAAACAATATTCTGTTTTCTCAAAATTGTTTCAGATAATAAACCGCCTGCCGGGATCCGACCTTTGCGTTTCGGATAACGGCAGGTGATTTTTTACTAATGAATTATAACAGTGATTCATATGATAAAAAAGCCGATCTGCGGATATCGCATGCAGATCGGCTGAATAGTTTTCTGTTAATTGCGCTTTTGGGTTGTTTGATTATTATTGAGGCTGCGGCTGTTCCTTATTTGGATCTTTGGCAGGCTTTGTAAGCTGATCGTGGATATCGTTTTCATTTTCGGCCAGCTTAGCCTGAATATCAGAATAATCGTTGAAACTGTCGATCGCGTTTTTAAAAGCAGTTTCCATTGTATCGCCGTCGGCGTCAACATAAGGCTCCGGTTTGTCGGCATCTTCTTTTACCGTGAACAGCTTGACATAACTCGTCAGCTTGCAATCCTTGCCGGGATTTGAAGAGGATACAATCTGAACTAAATCCGACGCTCTTTTGTACGCGTCCTCCCAGCTGTTTCTTACCGTTGTCTGTATTTCCGAATAATTGGTAAGCTTAGCTTCATCTTTATCGGGGTCTAACTTTGTTATCATACTCTGGATCAAAGCCTCGTTTGTATTTTCTCTGTTCTTGATCTCCCTCTTTAACAGAGTAAGACTGTTATTATAACGCCCTTCTGCGGCGCTTAAGGCAATATTAAGCTGCTTCTGCTTAGCCTTGAGTTCTTTGATCTTATCGTTTCTTGTCTTATCGTCGCCCGATACGGGATTGCCGTATTCGTCCACTGCCTTGGAGGATACAAGAGAGGGTGAGACGTTTGCCGCGACGATATCAAGTATTCTTGCCAGACCTTCGGGAGTACCGTGGTTTGTTGCGGCTACATCGACATGATATTTTGCGGAATTATCGCTGCTTCTGGTGTTTGAGCTGTGAGTTGAAACGCTGCCGCTTATGCTTACCTTAAAGCCGAAAATACTGCCGCTGCCCGAAAGGCTTGCAGAGGCGTCGGTGCTGCTTTCACTCTGCTCGCTTTCCTTGACCTCCATATCAAATGTAACGTTTACCTCGTCGATTTGAAGATTCGGAATGGGAATGACAGAAAGCAGCGGGACCTGAACCTTCATTTCCTGTAGATCGGTCGTGCCGTCGTCGTTACTTATCTTTTTTTCGTATCCGAAATCTACGTTTCTTACTTTTCCGTCCTTGTCAAAGCCCACGTTGTTGATAAAATCAGCCGTGCTTTGCGCAAGCTGCAGGCTTGCGTCGGCTGCTGCTGAAAGAGGGCCGCCGATCAGGTTTTTCATGTCCAGACCTGAAAATTGATTTGCTATTGCCATACTGAGAAACCTCCTTTTTTGATTGCCCGTTTAATAAAATGCCTGCCGAAGCCGTGCGGGCACAAACGGGTATTAAAACTGCCGCAAAGGCATACAAGCCTTTGTTTGTTATACAATATGTCGGACAAGATATAAATATAACCGCAAATTATATTTTCAGAAAGAATATTTAAACCGGACAACTCATAGTATTTAGTACAGCCCGTCCGACGGGTTGCTAAAGTTATAATAAAAACAGAAGTACATCACGGAGGAATTATATGGAAAATATGTTTATGCCGATAAACACCCTGATACTTGCGCCGTTAAACGCGATAAAGGAAGCTGACATAGCACTCAGTAACGGTATTTTAAACCAGATAGCGACCGTAAGCGACCCTGAGCCGCAGAAGGACGATGACGATACGCCCATAATGAAGCTTAAAAACATTAAGTTTTTATATGAAAAGCTTAAACCGGACGAGTCGGGGGACAGACTTGAGACCATAGGACTTACCGTGCCTACGGCCTCTATAATCCCGTTATCGGCTCTTCAAATCAGTAAGTCCGTTGTCAGATTCAATATCGAGGTAAAATCGGATTTCGGTGAAGGCGGCGGTACTTTAAAGGGCAAGACAGCCTCCGAGAAATTCCGAAAAACAGACCGCCTTCCTAAAATGTCATTTGAAATAAAAACCGAGGCAACGGCAGTTCCGGAAGGTATCGCGAGACTTATAGACATACTTGACTCAAATCAGATACCCGATGTTGAAAGCAAGAAATATGTTGATCCCGACGGTATTCCTTACCCGAATCAAGAGCCTCACGCAACAAGAAACAAAATTATAAGCGATCTCAGTCAAATCAACCAATTGCTCGATAAGATAGACACATCATTAAACAGCGTCAATAAGATGGTAAACGCGCCAAATACGCTTGCCGCGTCAAAAACAAACGAGCTGAACGCAGTGATATCCGAGCTTAACGAACATCTTGAAAAATATACCGATATGAAAAATATCAAGGAAAACGAACTGCTTCTCACGGAAATTGACATATTGGAGGAAAAAATAAATCATGGATAATCAAAGAAATATTCACGAACTTGGGGAAATTACATATATAAAAGCAATCACCGTAGGCAGCATAAACCCCAACGTTCCGTTTTCGGAGAAAGAACGCGACGCTCAATTGAACATACTTAACCGCTGTCTGAATGAATTTCCGAAGGGAAGGATAATAGGCTATGACAAAACAGTTGCGACATACGTGATAGCTGAACATCAGTTTGTAATGGAAAAGACGTCATATCATATAGGATTTAAGAGAAAACCGCTGTGGTTGGAGGAGGGCAAGGAAAATGGAAAATAAGGTATCGGCTTACAATCTTATAAGTATTCTTGAAAGCGCCGTGTCAAAAGCGCAGGAGAGCGTCGGGCGTCAATACACAGACAATCTCAGATCGTACTTTAACGAGGATAAAACTCCCAAACAAATAAATTTAGAGGTCAATTCTCAGTCGGTGGTTCTGCCCGAAATATGCACTGCAAATCTGAAGCCGATAAGCGTTAAAGAGATAAATATCAATTTAAGCTGCTGTATTGAAGGCGTTGACAATAACGAACTGATACTTGACCTGTCAAAGTCAGACGAAAAAAACAACATTAAAATAAATATCGTTCTCAATTCCGAAAACGAACCCGAAGCTGTTATGAGAATCAACGATATGCTTATTTCCGAGTATATTCCTTGAACACCTGTCGTAATCTGAACCCCTGTGTCCGATTTGAAACACTTGAAAACCGCATAACATAATATAATTGTCTATTTTGAGTATGTCACAATTGGAATTAGAAAGTAGATCGTTCACGCAGTTTCAGTTTGTGGTATTGACGAACCTTGAAAAATGCGCTATAATGTTATCAAGAAAACAGATCATCGAAAAAATCTTTTTTGTAAAGGTTAGACAGTCGAACAAAAAATCGCCCTGCTTTGCAGGGCATTTTTTGTTCGACGCTAAAGGCTTCGGGCTGCGCCGCTTTGCGGCTTGCCC
>JAFLUG010000116.1 GCA_022508885.1 Oscillospiraceae bacterium
CCAAAGCCGCCAAATTCGACAAAAGCGCTGCCGTCTTAAATGTGGCAGCGCTTTTTTAGAGGCAACAAAACTAAAATGAGCGGAAAGAAATTCGTCCGCTCTTTTTGGTGGGATAAAATACACAACTGTAATAATTTCACGAAATATCCTTATTGTTTTAACTGTTTTTTCATACACTTTTCAACGTCAATTCAATGTAGATTGGTATAATGGAAAATCATAACAGCAGATTGGCGGAGGATCTTATATGAGTGATCGTGAACAGTTTCAGCTGCTTTTTCCGGAAGAAAATTTTGACAAAATGCATAATTACATTGAGAGCTTTCATAAAATGATAACATTTTATAAATGCGCGATGATGCAAATTGAAACAAAGCTGAAAATATTAAATGAAGAATTTTCACACGAGATCGACAGAAATCCTATCAACAATATAAAATGCCGCTTAAAGAGCTTTCCCAGCATAAGAGCAAAGGCGGAAAGAAACGGCTGTCCAATGACACCGGATTCAATAGAGGAAAATCTGAATGATATAGCCGGGGTAAGAGTAATATGTTCTTTCAAAGACGATGTTTATAACATTGCAAATGCGCTGACACGGCAAAATGATATAACTCTTGTTTCAAAAAAGGACTATATCGAAAATCCCAAACCAAACGGTTATAGAAGTCTGCACATGATAGTTATGCTCCCTATATTCTTTGCAAATGAAAAGCAATATGTAAAGGTTGAGGTACAGCTTAGAACAATTGCGATGGATTTTTGGGCAAGCCTTGAACATCAATTAAAATATAAAAAGAATGTTTGCTTTACGGACGAGATGTCTGATGAACTGTACAAATGCGCCCAGATCAGCTATTCTCTTGACGAAAAAATGAACCGATTGAAAAATGCTGTTCTTGAATAAACATCAAAGCGGCGACAATTCAATAAAAGTTCATTTTACTTTCACAGGGATTACATATTAAATATTTATGATAAAATTATCCTAAGTAACGATAAACGGAACGATCTCACAAGATCAATATAATACGGAGATGGCAAAGCGTAGCGAATGATTGTTGTAGCCGCGGTATGTTAAATGCCGCGGTTTTGTTTTACGGCGCTTCCTTAATTTCACAAAACTTTCGTATTTGTTTAACATCTCTTTCACCCGTTCTTCAGCACCAATTCAGTTAAGTCATTTATAATGGAAAATATTGCAGATAAGGAGTGATAAAATGGATTTGGATTTGAATTTCAGGCACGAGATAAAACATGAGATAACATACTCCGATATGATAACGATACGGCAGCGGTTGAGCGCTGTCGCTTACCTCGACCCTAACGCGGTTGACGGAAAATACGCTATCCGGAGCCTATATTTTGACAATTTATCGGACAAGGCATTGCGCGAGAAAATAGATGGAGTAAACATTCGGGAAAAATTCCGTATTCGTTATTACAAGGGTGATACATCGGATATTCACCTTGAAAAGAAAAGCAAGCTGAATAGCCTTGGCAATAAACAGAGCGCTCCGCTTACCGAAAAACAGGCACAGTTGATCGTTGATGGGAATTTAGATTGGATGCCGCACTCGCTTCATCCGCTTATACGGGAGCTTTACACGAAAATGACTACGGAGGGTCTGCGGCCGAAAACAATAGTTGACTACACGCGTGAGCCGTTTGTCTTTCCGGCGGGAAATGTTCGCGTAACGATCGATTACGATATACGGACGGGTCTTGCCTGCACCGATTTTCTGAATAAAAACTGCGTTACCGTTCCGGCGTCGCAGGCGATAATTCTTGAGGTCAAATGGGACGCGTTTCTGCCCGATATTATCAGGGACGCGGTGTCCCTTGAAAGCAGACGCGAAGGCGCATTCTCAAAATACGCCACTTGTAGAATATATGGTTAAAAAGGAGAATTTGTAATGACTTTTAATGACATTTTCAAATCGGATTTTCTTAACAACATCACCAGCGTGAGCATACTTGATATGATAATCGCGCTTGTGCTGGCGTTCGGTATCGGAATATTCATTTTCCTCGTTTACAAAAAGACCTATACGGGCGTTATGTATTCATCAAGCTTTGGTACAACGCTTGTAGCGCTTACGATGATCACAACGGTGGTAATTCTCGCGGTAACAAGTAATGTCGTGCTGTCGCTTGGTATGGTGGGCGCGCTGTCGATAGTTCGTTTCAGAACAGCAATAAAAGAGCCGCTTGACATAGCGTTTTTGTTCTGGTCTATCGCGGTGGGAATTGTTCTCGCGGCGGGTATGATACCGCTTGCTATAATCGGCAGCGTTATAATCGGCATTATCCTGCTGGTTTTCGTGAACAAAAAGTCCCACAAAAATCCCTATATCGTAGTTCTGCGCTGTGACAGTCACGAAAGCGAAACAAAAGCAAAATCGTTCCTTGACGGCAAGACCGAGCGCTGTGTTGTAAAGAGCAAAACCGCGCAGCAGGGCTTGGTAGAGCTGAATCTGGAGATCCGCTTGAAAGATGATAACACCGATTTTGTGAACGAGCTGGCGGCAATGGACGGTGTTCAGAGCGCGGTGCTTGTAAGCTACAACGGCGATTATATGGGGTAAGTGAGGCAGGCAAGTGAAAAGGAAATTTTGAAAAAAATTCCGTTTCACATTGACCCGACTGCCGAACGTTTTTAGAAAGGTGAAATTATGTCAACGCATAAAAGCATTGATAAAATATGTGCGGTGATCGCGGTAATTACGCTTATTGTCGCGGTGATCTTCTGCAACGGGAGCGCTCTGGGATTGGAAGCCTCTGCCCGAAAAATGGGATACGAGGATCGCATTTTCGACAGCTCCGGAGTACATACGATCGACATTGTGATGGACGATTGGGACAGCTTTATCAAAACCTGCGAAAATGAGGAATATTCGGTCTGCTCTGTTGTGATCGACGGTGAGGCTGTCAAAAATGTAGGTATCAGGGCAAAGGGAAATTCATCCTTAAGCTCCGTTTCACGAATGGGCAGTGATCGGTACAGCTTTAAGATCGAGTTCGATCATTACGACAAAACAAAAAGCTACCATGGTCTTGACAAGCTGTGCCTTAACAACATAATTCAAGACAACACCTTTATGAAGGACTATCTCTCCTACACGCTTATGGGTGATTTCGGCGTGGCATCGCCGCTTTGCAGCTTTGCTTACATTACCGTCAACGGCGAGGACTGGGGACTTTATCTCGCGGTCGAGGCGATTGAAGAATCGTTCCTTCAAAGAAATTACGGCAGCAATTACGGCGAGTTGTACAAGCCCGACAGCACAGGCTTTGGCGGCGGTCGCGGCAATGGTATGAATTTCAATATGGACGACTTTATGAATGAGAACCGTGATGTATTTGAGGGCTTCGATTTCAATAATTTTCAGAACTTTGATCGTCAGAACGGATTTGGAAATAGGAACGACCGCGGCGGTATGAATTTTGGTTTCCCCGGAATGGTCGGAGAAAACGGTGAAATTTCCGAGGATTTTGACCGCTCCCAAATTTCAGAAATATTCGGCGAGAACGGCGGAAGGCAGAATTTCGGCAATATGGGCGGCATGGCAGGCGGTATGGGCAGCAGCGATGTAAAGCTGCAATACATTGACGATAATTTTGACAGCTACCCTAACATCTTCAACAACGCGAAAACGAATGTTTCCGATGCCGATAAAACTCGTCTGATCAATTCACTAAAAAATCTGTCCGAGGGAATTGATATCGAATTGACCGTTGATATTGACGCTGTTATCCGTTATTTTATAGTGCATAATTACCTTGTAAACGGCGACAGTTACACAGGCTCGATCGTTCACAATTACTATCTGTACGAAAAGGGCGGCAGATTAGCTATGCTCCCGTGGGACTACAATCTCGCGTTCGGAACGTTCCAAGGTGGGAACGCTTCTTCGGCTGTCAACTCGGCTATCGACACTCCCGTTTCAGGCGATATGAGCGACCGCCCTATGATAAGCTGGATCTTTGATAACGAGGAATATACAGAGCTTTATCACAAGCTTTTTAGCGAATTTATAAGCAATACGGATTTTGCGGCGCTGATAGACAGTACTGCCGCACTGATTGCCGAATATGTAGAAAAAGACCCGACAAAATTCTGCACCTACGAGGAATTTGAAAAGGGTGCAGCGGCACTTCGGGAATTCTGCCTCCTCCGCGCGGAAAGCGTTGCGGGACAGCTTGACGGCTCTATTCCTTCTACCTCAAGCGGACAGAGCGCGGACAGTTCCTCGTTGATAAACACCACCTCGCTTAATATTTCGGATATGGGCAGCAGCGGCTTCGGCGGTTTTGGCGGTGATCGGGGCAATAACCGCTTTGGAAATTTAGGCGGCTTGGGCGAGAGTAACAACGATGGCGGTGAACAAAATAACGGTGTGAACACCGGCGAAACGACTATGCAGCCGTTCGGCGGTAATATGCCCGGCAATCCCGGCGGTGAGCTTCCCGAAGGTTTTGACCCCTCGGCTATGTTCGGCGGTGGTGGACAGGGTGGTTTCAACGGCAATATGCAGGGAGGATTTGGCGGCAACCGATTTGGAAATCAAAACAACGCTCCCAATAATTCCAACAACTCCGAAACCTCTAACGAAAACAACATCAGACCTCCGTTCGGTAATTTCCCGTCAAACGATCAGTCAAATTCCAACAGCACCTTGCCCTTACTCGGTATTTCCGTGGGTGTGCTTATAATTGGACTTGTAGTT
>JAFLUG010000117.1 GCA_022508885.1 Oscillospiraceae bacterium
ATCAAAAAAGCGCTTCGTAACCATTACAGTTCCATTGAGATTAATATCGAAAACTCCACTAATAAATATAACGCAATAATATTATACAACGCATTCATAATAATGTCAAGCATTAAAAGCAATTTTATTCCGGTGTTTTGTTTGATCACAGGATAATTCATCGCACTATTTTATCATCTCGATTCTGATGAACGATGCAAGATTTTTGGTGAATGAATAGAAGCCTTGACAAGCGTTTAAAAATCTGGTATAACGCAAGCGGTAGAAGAAGTTGAACAAAAATTTGCGCAGTTGCACGGTCACCAAACTGACGGAAGAGGATATTGAGCGGTTCCCGTGGAAATGGTAAGAGAGTGCGTGTGAGTGAAGATTATATTGTTGGTTTAAAGCAAAAAGGCATTATCGGCTCGTACAGACGGTAATGCCTTTTTCTATCATTTTTACTCTCCCAAAAATTCTTCTATTTGCTTCTCCATACAAGAATTGACGTCCCCGCCCGACAGCCACGACTTTGTCCACTCAACCGTTTTTTCCATTGCGGTCTCGAGATTCCAATGCGGTCTCCAGCCGAAAGTATTTTTTAACTTAGAACACTCCAATTTCAGAAAATTCGCCTCATGAGGACCGCCGTCGGACTTGTTTATCCATTTAATTCCGCCGCCCCAATGCTTTACAAACAAATCAACCAAAACACCTGTCTGAAAGCAGTCGGACTCGTCGGGGCCTACATTGTACCACCCCGAGTATTTTATATCCTCATACTGCTTATGCGCGATCATAAGATACGCGTACAGCGGCTCGAGAACGTGTTGATACGGACGGGTAGAATACGGATTTCTTACAATAATGTCCCCGCCTTTTTGGGCGGAACGCACGCAGTCGGGAATTATACGGTCGGGTGCGAAATCACCCCCGCCTATGACATTGCCCGCGCGCGCGGTAGAAATTGCAGTCCCGCCGTCCGCAAAAAAGCTGTTTTTGTAGCAATGTGTCACAAGCTCGGAACAGGATTTGGAATTTGAATATGGATCAAAGCCGTTTAGCTCTTCGTTTTCCCTGTACCCCCATTCCCACTCTTTGTTCATATAAACCTTATCGGTCGTGACATTGAGGAATGACTTTACACAGTTACTATTCCTGACGCATTCCAAGATATTTACCGTTCCCATTACATTGGTTTGATAAGTATACGCAGGATTTTTATAGCTCTCACGCACGATAGGCTGCGCGGCAAGATGGAACACCATCTCGGGTCTTGCCTTATCAAATGCAGCTTTAAGCGCGTTGTAATCACTTATGTCGCCGATCACCGAAGTCATCTGTTTGCTTATCTTGGCGATCTCAAAAAGAGACGGATCGGTAGGCGGCTCAAGCGAATAACCCGTCACTTCCGCTCCTGCCATAATAAGCATTTTGCAAAGCCACGAGCCCTTAAACCCTGTATGCCCGGTGACAAAAACCTTTTTACCTTTGTAAAAATCCATATCCGGCATAGGTGCTGTCACTCCTTTCATGGGCTTATTCGCCGTTCTATGAATATTATATAACACATTTTTTATTTTGTCAAGCACTTGAATAAAATCGTTAGGTATTGACAAAAGCATCAGAAAATGATATGATTAAAGCAATAAATATTTAGAATAGGGTGAAAAACATGAAAGTTGTAATTCTTGCCGGCGGTTACGGAACGCGCCTTTCCGAGGAAACACAGACTATGCCTAAGCCTATGGTATCAATAGGCGGAATGCCGATTCTGTGGCATATTATGAAGTACTATTACTCATTTGGGTATAATGAATTTGTAATTTGCTTGGGGTACAAGGGCTATGTTATAAAGGAGTATTTTTACAATTATTGGCTTAGACAGTCCGACATTACATTGAAGACCTCAACAAGCGGGAATGATATAAAGCTCCACAACAGTAAGACCGAGAATTGGGAGATTACGCTTGCCGATACGGGGGTCGATGCTCTGACCGGATTAAGGGTCAAACGAATACAGCAATATATCGGTGACGAACGGTTTATGCTTACTTATGGCGACGGGGTAAGCGACGTCGATTTGAATGCACTGCTTGACACGCATAACAGCTCCGGCAAAATGGTCACTATCACCGCTCTTCAGCCTCAAGGAAAATTCGGCGCTGTAGAATTTGATGAGGGTAACACTGTAACTTCGTTTAATGAAAAGGGCAAGAGCCAATATATCAACGCCGGATTTATGGTCGTCGAGCCGGGGCTATTTGATTATCTTGGCGAAAATGAGCCTCTCGAACGCAGACCGTTTGAAACCATCGTTGAAAACGGCAAAATGGGTGTATACAAACACGACGGCTTCTGGAGATGCATGGATACTCTCAATGATATGAAACAGCTGGAGAGTATCTGGCAAAGCGGAAATATCCCTTGGAAAAAGTGGGAAGATTGACTCATAGTCAATAAACGCTTGAAATAATGGAGAACATTATGGGAAAAATTTATTTTATGACTCTCGGCTATAATGCCGCAAAAACTTTGAAGAGATGTGTTGACAGCGTACTTAACCAAACAAAATACGGCGATCGGATAGAGTATTGGTTTTGTGAAAACGGCTCAACGGACAATACTCGGGAATTGATAGAAGAGTATGCCCGAAAAGACCCTCGAGTAAAGGTGTTATATAACGAGAAAAACATGGAGTGGAATGAGCAGTCATCTGTTTATTGGGATTTGCCGAAGTTAATGAATGATGATGATTTTTTATGCAACCTTGATGCGGATGACTATTATGACCTTGATTTTCTTGAAAAAATGATCCCGTTTGTTTTGGATAACAATCTGGATCTTGCAGCGGCGGGAAGTAATTTTTTTGACGAAAGATCCGGACAGGTATTAGGTCAGCGCAAATCATCGCAGATATTGATAGTGGATACGCCTGAAAAGTTCACGTCGCATTTCCCGGTATACCATCAGTTTACCAGAACGTTTTGGGGTAAGGTCTTTTCCGGAAGAGTTGCCAAACATATGCTTACGCATAATAACAGTCCTGCTGATGTGTGGGATATTGTTTTTCGTTACGGAGCCGATACTTATATGGTGTATTCCGCGTTAATGCACTGCAACCGCATAGGCATTTCCTCCGATATACTTCACAATTACCAAGTATCAAGCGGGTCAGTATCTTACAAATGGTATGGCGGGAGATTTCCTTGTCACGTTATCCAAGACGAAGATGCCGAAAAATTTCTGAAAAGATTCGGTCCGTTAAGCAAGCGCAACCGCGAGTTCCTGTATGCCGTATATGCAAACTCCGTGATTGACAGCATAAAAGTTTTGCGTTCGGTCAAGACAATGACGGAAGAAGAAAAGCTGAAGGAACTGCGAAAAGCGGTAGACAGCCATGTTACCTCAGATATGATGGATTGTGCCTATCCCGAGGTTTCAAGAGCCAGACAAGATATCTTTGACGCGGCGTTGGAATTCGGCAAGGATCTTAAAGAGGAAAATGACGATCTCAAAGCCGCACTTAAATTAATATGCCCTAATTGTGCGCCGTATATTTCGGTAGGGGATATTGCTCTGTACGCGCGCGACGCATCGCTGAAAAACGCGCTGTACAACGATAATATGACGGAGCTTGCAGAACAGCTGCTGAAGCTTATCTCCAAGAACGCGTATACAAAACAGTTCGATCTGTTCACGCTAATTCAAAGGTTTTCGGAAAACAAGGGTCTGGCAGCGGAAATAACCGACTCCAAATTCATTAAAAAGCACGGCGATATATTCCTTTTGATTTGGAAAAACGAATATGGTCGGGCTCTTGATGAAATGACAGACATTATACTAAACAACAAATCCCTTAATGAAGCGTTTTATCAGGTTTATATGACGCTTGCCGCTCTATTGGATAGCGTAGATGAATTTTTGATCGGAAAGATTAAGCTCGCGGTGTATTACTGTAACCATAATCAAATCGAAGAGTGCCGCGCGGTGCTTAGCGAGCTTGAAGAAATGGGCATTCAAGATAATGATGATCTTCTGGAGATTAAGGCAAAATTGAATAACAGGTAAAACAGGTGCCCTGTCCTATAAATACTCACATTATCACCGGATCACTATCAAAAGTACAGGCACTCTCCGAGTGGCAAAGGGGGAGCGTCCCAGTGTTTTACCCGAAGGGCATAATGCGTGCATCCCCCGCTTCGCGCGGCGTTCTCTTTTCCGACTTGCCGAAAATCATTACTCATTCTCCTTTCGTATTTCATTAAGTTTATCCGCCATTTCAATCTGCCGAGAGGGGAACAAGTGCGCGTAAGTAAGAGTAATCTCCGCGGTTTCATGACCTAAACGATCACCTATTGCGAGAGCGGAAAATCCCATATCTATCAGCAGTGAAACATGAGAGTGACGCAGATCATGTACGCGTATCTCTTTTACCCCGGCTTGCTTTGCTCCTTGTTTAAGCTGTTTGTTCAACGAACTTTTGGAAACAGCCGCA
>JAFLUG010000118.1 GCA_022508885.1 Oscillospiraceae bacterium
GTTCGACTCGTGAACCCTCCCGTGTAAAATTTTTCGGTTCAATTTTATATAGATTTAGCAACGCCTGTTCTATGTATGAGTACATCTCGTCCAGTATAAATATCCACTCAGCACATTTGCGGATCGAGGGGAGAACCTCCGCGGTTATCCAGCGTTTGAACCTGTGCAGCTTTTCAATTCTCTGGCGAATTTCGATGGGGTACTCATCCGCTCCCGACTTATGATGAGCCTTCTGAGGTTGCATTGCAAAAAGCAAAGCGTAGAGCCCGCTCTCGTTAATAGCTAACGCAGTTTGCTTTCTGCCCAGCGAATCGGTCAGATCAACCGTTCTCTTGTCCTCATCGTCAACGCGGCTAAGGCTTCGGTTGTGGTTGCTGTCGCCAAATACTTTGCAGACATCCTTGCCCACAAACCACTGCTCACCATCGATATCCAGAGTTCGTATCCCACCGAATTCCTCATGCTGAAAGAGCAAAATTCCATTTTCCATAATAAAAACCTCCTTGATAATTTATTTATTACTTGCTGTTAGAAAAAGCTTTGCAAACAAAAATGAGCAAAAAAGATATGCGCTGAGTTTGTCGCTCAGCGCATTTTTGTTTAGCTGAAGCAGCCTACCTTGTTGCCGTTTTCGTACATATCCGAGGCGTTTTCACCTCTGCCACTGCCGCCCTCGTCCTTGACCCAGCCGAATCCGTTTATGTAAATCATACCGTCTTTGGTATCTCCGTGCTTGGGAGTGCTTGAGACGGTTGGCTTGTTGGGTTGAACTTGTTCGGGAATGTAGGCTGGCTCTGTGTCGGTAGTGGTGAGCGGCCCCTCGTCCTCAATCTTGGGCGGATCGGTTGGGATGTTCTGCTCGGTATCGGGCTGCTCGATGTCACCGTTTTCGATAATGATACCGATGTCGATCTCGGGCTGCGAGGTCAATTCATCGTTGCTGTCGATGTTGTTGACAGGCTTGGGTTTTTCCGATTGCGTCTTGTCTGGTGCGGGGATGTCCACCTTTCCCGCCGATACGGTTTCGGGTACGCTTGGAGTAAGCTGCTCATCTTTGAGAAATTCCTTGCTAACATGGCGAATGACTATTTCACTTCGGATATTCTGCCCGAATATATGAGCTACAATCTTGGTGGTTTGGTAGAAATTTCGTCAGAGAACGCAATTCCGCTGGATAAGTAAAAGGGGTTGTGGTATACTGTGTCGTAGCGCAAACAGGTGCGCTACGACATACCGAAAGATGAGCGAAAGGAGGAATTATTTTTTTATGAAAGCATGGCTCTATTATAGGCTCTCGCGTGATGAGGACGAGGAAATGAACAGCCTTCAAAACCAGCGGCAGATACTAGTTGACTACACCGAGCAGAACGGACATGAGATCGTTGGCGAGAGCTTTGACGACAATGTTTCGGGCATGACCTTTAAACGCAAAGGCTTGGGAGAACTTGAAAATGCTGTTGATGAAGGAAAGGTCGAAATAGTTTTGGTGAAAGACCTCTCACGATTAGGCAGACACCGAACGCAAACCGCCCTCTTCATTGATCACTTGCGCGAGAACAATGTCAAGGTAATTTCTGTGACTGAGGGTATTGACACCGCTAACGAAAATGACGACCTGCTGATTGGTTTCAAGCAGATTTTTAATGACTTTTATGCCAAGGACATAAGCAAGAAAGTCCGCACTGGGATACGCCAGAAACAGAAAACAAGCGGTTTAGTTCCGTCACTCCCGTTCGGATATTACCTTGATAAAAACACTAACAAGGTTGAAATTGATAACGAAACAGCGGAATATGTTCGCGAGGTGTTCCGGCTTTATATTGACGGGTACGGTCTTACAACGATAGCGCGACTGATGAACGAGCGCGGAATTCGCTCACCGGAGTACTACAAAAACCGCAAGCTCGCCGACTGGAAACCGCAGATCTCAAAGAAATATTTATGGGTTCAGACCTCAATAAAACGCATACTTACAAACGAAATGTACATCGGAACGCTCGTCAACCATAAAACTATCACGAGCAAAATCTACAAAACCAAAACATTCACTGCACCCGAGGAACAGTACAGACACGAGAACTTCTGTGAGCCAATCGTTGATCAGACCACTTGGGAACAAGCACAGTTTTTACTCGGACAACGTGCTGAAATTAAGCCTCGCTCAAGTGGTGGAAGAAAGCTACACAGGTATTCGGGACTGATAAAATGCGCGGAGTGCGGTTCGCACTTTGTTGCGAAAACGAGAACTTGGCAAGGCAAAGAGTATGTTGAGTACACTTGCAACAGCAACCATCGCTACGGGAAAGAATACTGTACACCGCACCGAATTAGAGAATCGCAGCTCAATGAGTTAGTGTTCGGCGAGGTACAGAATCTTCGCGAAAGAGTTGTCGCTGAGAGCGAAAGATACGAAGAAATCGTGAAACAGTGGCTTAAACAAAAGCCCGCCTACGACTTGCAAATTCGGCAAAACGAAGAAAAAATCCTTGCGCTGAAACAGCAGATCGAGGACTTGATTATGGAACGAATTACAGATAAGGCTCGAGCTAAATTTTACAATTCAATGATTGAAAAGAGAGAAACAGAAATTGCTGAACTGCAAAACAAGATCTCCGAGTGCCGTGAATACGACAAGGTCTGCAAACAGAAACAGCAAATGCTCACAAGCACCTCGATGCTACTTGATGACATTTTGTACGAGGGAATAATCTCGGACGCGAACTTGCGAATGCTCGTAAAGGGAGTGACCATACATCAGAACGATGACAAGTCGCTTGATGTGCACTTTGAGATGAATGGGGACTTTGGAAACAGCACGATGATAATACTTGAATCAATTCACGAAGCAACAGTATAACACTAAACATGCAAAGCCCCTTGCTGATTTTTTAGCAGGGGCTTTCATAATTTTATGTTCTATAATTTATACCATTTTATTAAAGAGTTCAAATATGACAAATTAATTTACTTTGACAAATTATCTCTAATTGATTTATCATGTTCCTGTATTATCTCTATAATTTTTACCATAGCCTCTTCTTCTTTGTGGTTAAATAAATGCTTTGCAATTACTTTCGGAATCACAATAATTGTAGTAGAAAAAGAAATTAATGAAGTTAAAATAGGAACAGAAAATTCAATTTTTATTTCGTCAAGATTAGCTATATCTTTCACCATAGAATGAACACATAAGATAAGTAGTACAGCTAATGAAAAAATCATCACCATTGTAATAACAAAGAACCAAATTTTCATTGTTCTTTTATGTTTTAAAGAAGCTCCCATATGATTTGTATAGCTACTTAACAAAACATCATAACATTCATTAAGATTTGCTATGATTTTAGAATCTGACTCGACTAATTTTTTTTGATCCTCATCATCCTGTAGTTTTACACAGGATCGGTTATCATCAATGCTACCAACTAAGCTATAACGTAATAAATCATCTTGCATATTTGATTGGTTTGGGGCTACTTCAACATAATCTATATCTGAAGTATCATTTGTATTATCTATATGATCTTGTAAAGCAGTACCTGAAATATTATTTTCCATTTATGTATTTCCTGTAGTATTATTTAATCTGAGTTCTTCTATTCTTTTTAAAACAGATTTCTGTGAAACATCAAAATCTTTCATTAGAATAGAAACCTTTTCATATTCAGAGAGGTTATTCAATTCATTATACTTCGAAATGAATATTCTTTTTGGCATCAAAAACTCAGCAGCAAATCTACTAGGTATGCACTCGCTGATATCTTCTGCCTTATTTTGATCATATGTATCTATATATGAATAGGATATATTTTCGTTAAAATCAAATAAATAATGGGCAAACTCATGTGCAAGAGTAAACCTTTGACGACCTAAAGTATCACTACGTTCTACAGCAATAACACGATCAGTATTAAATTTCTCATTAAGTTCAGGATTTATAATAATAAAACCCGAGATATTTTGTTTTGGCATATCCGAAGCGTAAACAGCAAACCCTAATTCGTTAAGTATTTTCACAATTGGAACGGGAACATTATTTATATTTAGCTCGTCAATTAATTCTGAGGCGACTCTAATAGCGTTCTCAATGCTTCTTTCTTTTATATTGCCTTTAATTTTTTTTACCTTTTCAGCTACCATAGTATTATTCCTCATCCTCATCCATTTTCTCCTTTAATCTTTCAAACTCTGTATAGAAATACATATGTTTGAGATAAAGAAGTTATACACCCAAAAGCATTGAAAACATTACTTATATTCATTGTACAATAATTATACAATCTTGTCAAGATGAATTTATACAAAATTCCATATACTACGAGTCGATGTTAAATTAGCTAAACCCACATGATTGAAAAGGAACTTAACCATGCGGGTTTAGCTTATACTAATATTGGTGCAGGTGACGGGACTTGAACCCACACGACCTCGCGATCACTAGCACCTGA
>JAFLUG010000119.1 GCA_022508885.1 Oscillospiraceae bacterium
CTCCGTGTTTTCCCCTACCGTTTTCAAAAGCGGGTGCTTGGTTTTGGATTCCTTGTCGCCGAGAGAAAGATACAGCTTATCGGGAACGCGCCGCATGGTATTCTCAAAAACAAACTCCCTGAACCCGGGAAACCAGAGCGAGCCGGATATACTCGCCGCGCGGTCAAACGCATCGCACCGATACATCGAGTACAGCGCAAACAGTCCCGCCAGCGAATAGCCCGCAATGCAGGTATGCGAGGGCGGTTCCCTTAACTGCGCTTTTGCTGTTGGGAGTATTTCGTTGATCAGAAGTTCAAGATACCCGTCCGCGCCGCCCGTAAACGGCGGGTCGTTCTTTGTCAGCGCGGGGCATTCCCACGGCGACAGGTCATGATCCCAATTGAGATTACCGACGCACAGGAGATCAAATTCCGGGCAATTTATCTCGCTTAGCGCTTTCACGACCGCGTCGCCGTTTTCGGAATAGTTATTGAACACCACCAACGGACGCCCGCTCATTCCGCTAAGATACAGCGTCGCCGTCTTTCCGCCTACCGCGAATTCTTTCCGTTCCATACGCGAATGACCTCCAAAAATTCTCAAACTCTGCGATTCTTAATATTGAAAAAGTCCCGCTGTTGCCAAAGGGACTTTTTCAATCTGGATATTGCAAAAAAGTACTTGAATTCCTCAATTCAATTTAATAACAACCTCGATCTCGGGCTGCACCAGCTTCCGAAAGGCTTCGCCGTCATCGGCGCTTCCGACAATTGTTCCATAATGGGTGGGGATAACCGTTTTGGGGCGCAGTTCATTGATAAAGGCGGCGGCTTTGCCGGGGTTCATTGTGAAGGTTCCCCCGATCGGGATCAGGGCAATATCGCACGAAACAGCCTGTGCTTCCGGTGTGGCGTCCGTGTCTCCTGCAACGTAAATGCGCTGCCCCTCAACCGTAATAACATAGCCAAGCCAGCCGTTTTTCTTCGTGTGGAACGGCTTCATAAGATTATAGGCAGGGATCGCTTCCACCGGAATATCCCGCACAGCAGTCTTTTCACCGGGTGCAAGAAGTGTGAGGTTGGAATATCCTTGCTTTTTCAATGCAGCCTCCATGCTTTTGGGAGCAACGAAGATGGTATCCGGTTTTTGAACCTTTTCAATATCCTCGGGCGAGAAATGATCGTAATGCTCGTGGGTGATGAAGATAATATCCGCGTCATTTGCCGCCGAAGATATCTTAAACGGATCAAAGTATATGATCTTTTCCGATCCAATGCGGATGCTGCTTTGTGTGTTTACGGTAATTTTGTTTTTCATAATAATTCCTTTCGGCTGTACGGCTATAATGTTGCTTATATTATAACACAATCCCCAAAGTTTGTCAATGCAACAAAATCCCACGCCGTTACCCTACCCGCAGCGGCTCGGCATATTCCTAGAAAAATAATAAATAATTCCCAAAAAACTAAAGTTTTACGATTTTCGGACGATAATATTTATAGGTAATACTTCAAGGGGAATTTTCCAATAAACATAAAAAGCGAGGTCATCATTATGCACGTTTATGTACACAAAAGTCCGCAGGAAAGACTTGCGCTGCGCAAGGCGGAAAAGCTCGCTCAAAGCAGCGAAACGTTCGGTTACTATGTAGAAGAAGCTAAAAGGATTACCGAGGCTGAGATAAAGAAATCGGATTACCGCCGTTATGTAAGCGAAAGCGGCATTCACAACGATCTGACAACGCCGCTCGCGGAAAAGCTGTTGGACAAATATCTCGACGAAATGTTTGAAAACGCCGGGATCTTTGGCGCACTCGGCATTAACAGCAATTTTTTGAATTTTCTGAGCAAAAGCAGCTTCAAAAGCACCGAGGATGAGCTTCAAGCCATACTGTCAAAACAAAATGCCGGCGATGATAAAAACCCCGAGGAATAAACGCTTCGTTCGGAGGTTATGTTCCGGCGATTCGGAAAACGATATGCAAAAACCAAAGCGAGGGAGTTATCACACTCCCCCGCTTTAATTATGAGCGTAAATTTTTGTAATGCCCGAACAAAGACGAACAAGGCTGAAAATATTCTACACCGACAGTTACGACCTTTGTGATTTTATAAAAATCTGCCGAAAGCTGTTTGACTTTTCTCCAAGTTCCGTCTATAAATATAAATCTGATTTAGCATTGCCACGTCAAGGAAAACCGGTGAGGAAAACTAAATCAGACACTTTAACAACTACTTGCATTATTTTATAAAAAGTGCTATAATATGGTTGAATAGATAGAGAATCTATGATTCAAAACGCTTTCGAGATGAAAAAGGATATATGGTGAGACAGTAAAACTTATAGCTGCAAATCGGAATTGTGAGGTGCACTATGAACAAAGGCTCGTTTACAGTGGTTATTCCCGCGCATAATGAAGAAAAATATATCGGAAAATGTCTGCGCTCTGTAATAAGCGCGGCAAAATATGTCGCTCCCGATAGCGTGGAGATTATCGTTGTCGCAAACCGATGTACGGACAAAACCGCTGCGATAGCACGGCACTATGGTGCAAGAGTGCTGAGCAATGATGAAAAATGTATCGCCTCAATACGCAACACGGGAGTGAAGGCCGCCAACGGTGAAATCGTAGTGACGATAGATGCCGACAGTCGGATGACAAAATACTCGCTTGTTGAGATCAAATCAATGCTCCAAAGCGGCAGTTATGTCGGAGGAGGTACAAACCCGCGGTTTGACAGAATGTCGGTCGGAATTGCTTTTTCTTCTTTGTATGTTGCAATGAATTTGCTTCCCACGATGATAAAAAGCGGCGGATATCTCAGCGGCGCAATGTTCTGGTTTTACAAAAAGGATTTTGAACTGATAGGCGGATTTGATGAAAGTCTTGTGAGCCTTGAGGATATGGATTTTGCAAAACGTCTGAAAAAACTGGGAGTTAGCAGAGGGCAAAAATACGGAACGCTCAAACGCTCGTATATTGTTACCTCATCACGAAAGTTCGATGAGTTCGGCGACTGGTATCTCATAAAAAACCGTAAGCTTACAAAACGCATTTTTACAGGCAAAGACCGTGCCGCCGCGGATCAGTTTTATTATGACGTGCGATAATTTCTGATCTGACTCTGCACGAATAACTGTAATTCAGAGGTAAAAGATTAATGGATACCAAATCAGAAAAGCTGAGGATCATTGACCGCGATACATTGAAATATATTGCGGCAATACCAATGGCTGTCGGACATTTTGTGGGCTTTGTATGGAGCGAGGCAACAAACCCGGGTGATTCAGTGCTTCGATTTGTTCTGACGCAAATGTCGCTGATAGCCCCTCCGATATTCTTCTTTTTTATAGCGGAAGGCTTCAGATATACCCGCTCACCGAAAAAGTATGCGCTGAGGCTGCTTGTTTTTGCGGTAATATCGCAGATTCCTTTCTGTCTTTCCACAAACGGGACTCTGCTGACGACTGACCTTTTCCTTTATCTGAATGTGTTTTTCACCTTGTTTCTCGGGCTTGTTTCACTTATCATCTGTGAGAGCGGCTTGAAAAAACCGGTAAAAATATTGCTTGTGATCCTTATGGACGCGCTTACAGTGATATTTGGATCACAGTGGATGTTGTTCGGAATTCCTATCATTTTGTCATTTTATTATTTCAAAGACAGACCGATAGTCAGGCTGATATGCTTCGGCTCCTGCGCGTGTATGATGTTGTTTATAACAGTTGTTTCGTTCGAGCCTATTCTCGGTCTTGAATATTTCCTGACTGATCTTTTTTTCCTTATGCTGGGATATGCGATAGCTACAGTTTTTTACAACGGAAACAAGGGATCACACCCGCGTTTTTCAAAATGGTTCTTTTACATTTTCTATCCGGTCCATCTTTTAGTGATATATGCGGCAGAGATCTATGTCGGTAGATTCTGATCCGTATTATGGTTAACTTTAAGGTGATAACTATAAATTGTTGGTGGGACTGACCAATATACGGACTTGCGCACTATAATGGCATTGTATGTATATACGAAAGAATTTTTGACGAAATAAAAGACGATTGAAATGACGAATACTATTTGACGCCGATTAATTCTGATTTACAAGCGGTCGAATTTTCAATGAGCATCCCGGATTTCAGATAAAAGCAAACACCCACAAACGGATTACCAATGCCGTTTGTGGGCGTTTTAATATGTAATAACGTGACCAAAAAGATTTTTTCGACAAGAGTCACTTATCCCATGATAAGTCAACTCCGCGTCGTTAAAAGCTACTAAATAGTAATTCGTCAACACCGAGCGTTTTTCGTGGTTTCGCGAAGCGAAATCGCCGACGACTGTCGGCGAAACGAAAAACGCGCCTGCTAAAGAGCACCAGCGTACGCCTTGTATGCGCGGCATCCTTGCCGCGCTTTGGGCGT